>NZ_BAAAYN010000036.1 GCF_039536245.1 Cryptosporangium minutisporangium
GGGCGCGGGCGCGGGCGCGGGCGGCGGGCGGCGGTGCGGCGGGCACGGACGCGGGCGGCAGCGGCGGGGCGGCGGCGCAGCGCGCGGGGCGGCGAGGCGGGAGCGACACGCCGGGGGCGCGAATCGTCCACCGTGGTATTCGCCTGTCACAGTAAGACCGTGTCCCCCGGCCGTTCCCCCTCAGCCGACCGGGCCTCCTCGGCCGGCCGGGCCGTCCCGGGCGGTGGAGTCTCGCCTGCCCGGGTAGCCCTGCCCGCGGCGGCGGTCACCACGGCCGGATGGGCTGCGCTGGTCGTCGTGGGGCCGATGGCCGGTATCGCGCTGATGGTGTGGGTGGCCGAGAACCGTTCCGGTGCGCCCGCTGGCGACGCGCTGCGGCTCGCCACCGACGGCTGGCTGCTCGCCCACGGCGTCCAGCTGCAGACCGCGACCGGGCCGGTCGGGTTGGTGCCGCTGGTGCTCAGTGCGCTGGTGGTGCGTCAGCTCTACCGTGCCGGCCGGAACAGCGCGCTCGCCACCGGAGCGGAGTCCGGGCTGGGCGTGGCGCGCGTGGCGATCGCGGTGGGGATCGCGTACGGCTTCCTGGGCACGGTCGCGGCGCTGGTGGGCTCCACCGCCGCGGTGCGGGCCGACCCCGCGTCCGCCGGGATGACGACTGGGCTCGTCGCGATGTTCTGTGCGGGCTGGGGCGCCGCCCGGACGGCCGGTCTCGGAGCGGTGGTGGCGTTCCGGCTTCCGTACGTCGTCCGCCGCGGTCTCACGGCCGGCGCAGTGGCCGCCGCGGCCGTGCTCACCGCCGGAGTGCTCGCCGCCGGCGCCCAGATCGTCGTGACGCAGGAAGAGTTCCGCAGCGTCTTCGGATCGCTCCAGGGCGGCGTCGTCGGCGGAGTGGCGATCGTGGCGCTCTGCATCCTCTACGCGCCGACCGCCGCGGTCTGGGCCACCGCGTACCTGATCGGGCCGGGCTTCGCCGTCGGGACCGGCACGGCGGTGGACGCCAGCACCGTGCAGCTGGCACCGCTGCCGTCCTTCCCGCTGCTCGCCGCCGTGCCGACCGGTCCGGCGTCGGCGATGGTGAGCCTGGTGCTGGCCGCTCCCCTCATCGCCGGCCTGCTGGCCGGTGTGGTGACCGCGCGGCCGGACGGCGCCGCGGACGATTCCGATCCGCCGGAGCTGCCGCGGTGGCGGATCGCGCTCGGTGGTGCGCTGATCGCCGGGCCGGTGGCCGGAGTGCTGGTGGGTTTCGCGGCGGCGGCGTCGAGCGGGCCCCTCGGACGCGGGCGGCTGGCCGAGCTGGGTCCGTCGCCGTGGCACGTCGGGATCGTGCTCGCGGTCGAGGTGGCCGTGGCGGCGTTGGTCGGGGCCACGGTGGCGCGAACGGCGGCGTCCTGGGCGGCGTGGTCGGCCGGCCGCCGCTGGTCGCCGGCGGGCGACGCGTCGCCGTCCTGGACCGACCGCCTCCCGCCGGTCCTGCGCCGTCTCGGCCACTCGCTGTTCGCCGGCCCGGCCGCGGAACCGCGGCCCGCCGAGCGAGTGGCCGCGCCTCGCCCGGCCGCCGACCCGCCCGACGACGTCGCGGCGACGACCCAGCCGCCCCGCCGACGTGCCGGCGAGCGCTGATCCGCACGCGCTTCCGCTGAATCACGCCGAATCCGCCTTCACGAGCGTCGTGGAGGCGGCTTCGGCGTAAATCCGTGCGTCGCGGGTAGGCGGCGACGACTGGGCGGGGTGCGGGGCGCGGGCGCGGGACGGGTTAGGCTCACCGACGTCGTCGGAGCAGGCCGGGAGGCCGGAGGTAGGGAGCGTCGTGACCGCCCGAGTCGTGGTCCTCGTGTCGGGGTCAGGCACCACGCTGCAGGCGTTGTTGGACGCCGCCACCGATCCCGCGTACGGCGCGAGCGTCGTGGCCGTCGGCGCTGACCGGCACGGCATCGAAGGACTCACCCGCGCGGAGAAGGTCGGTGTGCCGACCTTCGTCCATCAGGTCGACGACTACCCAGCCCGCGCCGACTGGGACGCCGCGCTCACCGAAGCCGTCGCGGCCCACGATCCGCACCTCGTGGTCTCGGCCGGGTTCATGAAGCTCGTCGGCCCCGCCTTCCTCGAGCGCTTCGGCGGCTGCATGGTCAACAGTCACCCGGCGCTGCTGCCGTCCTTCCCAGGCATGCACGGCCCGCGGGACGCCCTGGAGTACGGCGTCAAGGTCACCGGCTGCACGTTGTTCTTCGTCGATGCCGGCGTGGATACCGGGCCGATCATCGACCAGCGAGTCGTTCCCGTACTGCCCACGGACGACGTCGCGCAGCTGCACGAACGCATCAAGGTCGCGGAGCGCGAAATGCTCGTCGACTCGATCGGCCGGCTGGCCCGGGAGGGCTGGACCGTCACTGGAAGGAAGGTCTCGATCCCATGACGCAGGCGTCCGCAGAGCAGTACGACCGGAGGCCGATCCGTCGCGCGTTGATCAGCGTGTACGACAAGACGGGGATCGAGGAGCTGGCCGTCGGGCTCGCCGAAGCCGGCGTCGAGATCGTCTCCACCGGCTCCACCGCGGGGCGCATCGCGGCCGCGGGCGTCAGCGTCACCCAGGTCGCCGAGGTCACGGGGTTCCCCGAGACGCTCGACGGCCGGGTGAAGACCCTGCACCCGCACATCCACGCGGGCCTCCTCGCCGACCTGCGCAACCCGGCGCACGTCCAGCAGCTGGACGAGCTGAACATCGCGCCGTTCGACCTGGTGATCTCGAACCTCTACCCGTTCCGCGAGACCGTCGCCTCGGGCGCCGGCCACGACGAGGTCGTCGAGCAGATCGACATCGGCGGGCCGTCGATGGTGCGGGCGGCCGCGAAGAACCACGCGAACGTCGCGATCGTCGTCGAGCCGGCGGCGTACCCGCTGGTGCTGGAGGCGGCGAAGAGCGGCGGGTTCGACCTGGCGACCCGTCGGCAGCTGGCCGCGCGGGCGTTCGCCCACACCGCCGCCTACGACGTCGCGGTGGCCGGCTGGACCGCGCGCGAGCTGGTCGAGGAAACCGGCGACTACCGCTGGCCGGCGTTCGCGGGCATCGCGCTGGAGCGCGCCGAGGTGCTCCGGTACGGCGAGAACCCGCACCAGGCCGCCGCGCTCTACGTCGACCACGACGCGGTGCCGGGCATCGCGCAGGCGGAGCAGCTGCACGGCAAGCCGATGTCGTACAACAACTACGTGGACGCCGACGCGGCGTACCGGGCGGCGTACGACTTCACCGAGCCGACGGTGGCGATCATCAAGCACGCCAACCCGTGCGGGATCGCGTCCGCGGAGGAGGTCGCCGAGGCGCACCGCAAGGCCCACGCCTGTGACCCGGTGAGCGCGTTCGGCGGCGTCATCGCAGTGAACCGTCCGGTCAGCGTGGAGATGGCCCAGCAGGTCGCGGAGATCTTCACCGAGGTCGTGGTGGCGCCTTCCTATGCGGACGGTGCGGTCGAGATTCTCTCGAAGAAGCCCTCGATCCGGCTACTGACCGCCCCCGAGCGGGCGCGTGGTGGCGTCGAGTTCCGGCAGGTCTCCGGCGGCGGGCTGGTGCAGACCGTCGACGCGGTGGACGCCCCGGGCGACGAGCTGGCCGGCTGGAAGCTCGTCAGCGGCGAGCCCGCCGACGCGGCGACCCTCGCCGATCTGCAGTTCGCCTGGCGGGCGGTGCGGGCGGTGAAGAGCAACGCGATCCTGCTCGCGGCCGACCGCGCCACGGTGGGCGTCGGCATGGGCCAGGTGAACCGGGTCGACTCGGCGCGGCTCGCGGTGTCGCGCGCCGGTGACCGGGCCGCCGGGTCGGTGGCTGCGTCGGACGCGTTCTTCCCGTTCCCTGACGGACTCGAGGTGCTCGCCGAGGCCGGGATCAAGGCCATCGTCGAGCCGGGTGGCAGCGTCCGCGACGACGAGGTGATCGCCGCAGCCCAGAAGGCGGGCGTGGCCTTGTACTTCACCCAGACCCGCCACTTTTACCACTGAGGGCGGCACGCCTAGAACGACACTGCCCTGGCCCAGCCGCGCGCGGGCGTCTGCAGGGGAGATTTTCGGGAAGACCACCTCATCCGGCGCCGGGAGAGGTGGTCTTCCCGAAAGACCACCTCAGAAGCCACCTCGCGTGACGCGTTTCGGGAAAGCGTCCCCCGGACGGTATGGCGGGCGTCATAGCTTGGCTTTCGCGCACTGACACAACGGACGTGCGGCGTCAGCAATAGTGGGCGGATGGGGTTCTTCACATCGGTCGCCGATGTCACCGACCGGCTCGCGGCAGTGGGCTACCTCGCGTCCAAGGCCGTCGCGACGACGGTCTTCCTCGCCGACCGCTTGGAGAAGCCGCTCCTGGTCGAGGGTCCGGCGGGCGTCGGTAAGACCGAGCTCTCCAAGGCCGTCGCCGCTGCCGCCGGCGCACGCCTGGTCCGCTTGCAGTGCTACGAGGGCGTGGACGAGTCGCGCGCGCTCTACGAGTGGAACCACGCCAAGCAGCTGCTGCGCATCACCGCGGGGCGGGACGAGAACTGGGAAGAGACCAAGGCGGACGTCTTCAGCGAGGAGTTCCTGCTCCCGCGCCCGCTGCTGACCGCGATCCAGGGGGACGAGCCGACCGTCCTGCTCGTCGACGAGACCGACAAGGCCGACGTCGAGATCGAAGGCCTGCTGCTGGAGGTGCTCGGCGACTTCCAGATCACCGTGCCCGAGCTCGGCACGATCGTCGCGACCCGCTCGCCGTTCGTCGTCCTCACTTCGAACGCCACCCGTGAGCTGTCCGAGGCGCTGCGGCGCCGTTGCCTGTTTCTCCACATCGACTTCCCCGACGCCGAGCTGGAAGAGCGGATCGTCCGGCTCAAGGTGCCCGGTCTCGACGAGGCCCTGGCGACGAGCGTCGTCCGGGTGGTCACGGCGCTGCGCTCGATGGAGCTGCGCAAGGCACCCTCGGTCGCCGAGACCATCGACTGGGCCCGGACGCTGCTCGCGCTCGGCGCCGAAACGCTGGACGAGCAGATCGTCGGTGACAGCCTCGGCGTCCTGCTCAAGCACCAGGCGGACGTCACCCACGCGACCAAGCGACTGCGCCTGGACACGGTGCTGCGATGAAGGAGTTGCGGTGACCGTCCCGGGCCGGCTGGTCGAGTTCGTGCAAGCGTTGCGCGAGCACGGCCTGCAGATCGGGCCGGGCGAGACGATCGACGCGGCCGGTGCGGTCTCGGTGCTCGGCTTCTCCGACCGTGAGCAGCTCCGGCACGGCCTGGCCGCCACGTTGCTGCGGCGTTCCGGCCACGAAGCGGTGTTCGACGCGATCTTCGACCTCTACTTCCCGCTGGCCACCGGCGCGCCGGAGGTCACTCGCTCGGAGACACCGGACGTCGAGGAGCTCCGCGCCCAGCTCGCGGACGCGCTGGCCGGTGGTGACGATGCGTTGCTCGCCCAGTTGGCGGCCGCCGCGGTCGCGCTGCTGGGTGCGTACGGCCAGGTGGGGGAGGGCAGCTCACCGGGCTCCGGCGGGTGGTCCGCGCACCAGGCGTTGGAGCGGCTCCGGCCCCAGACGCTGATCGCCGCGGTGGCCGAACGGATGGCGTCCGGAGAGTTCACCGACCGGCTCGCCCGGGACGAGGCCCGCAGCCGGGTCGCCGAGTTCGAGGATCGGGTCGCCGCCGAGGCCCGGCGCCGGGTCGCCGAGCTGCGCGGCCGCGACCGGATCGCCCGCTACTCGATCCCCAAGGCCGCCGACCAGCGCGACTTCATCACCGCCAACCGCGACCAGCTCGCCGCGCTGCGCCGGACGGTGAAGCCGCTGTCGCGACGCCTGGCCACCCGGCTCGCCGCCCGCCGACGGCACGCCCGCCGGGGTGCGCTGGACCTGCGCCGGACGTTCCGCCGCTCGCTCTCCACCGGTGGCGTCGCGATGCGTCCGGCGTTCCGGAAGCCGCGGCCCGGCCGCCCCGAGATCGTGCTGCTGTGCGACGTCTCGGGATCGGTCGCGGGCTTCGCCCAATTCACGCTGATGCTCGTCGAGGCGCTGCACGACCAGTTCAGCCGGGTCCGTGCGTTCGCGTTCGTGGACGCCACCGCCGAGGTGACCGAACTTGTCGCCGACAACGACGCCGATCCGGCGCGGCTGGTGGAGCGCATCCTGTCCGAGTCGGGCGTCGTCCGCTGGGACGGGCACAGCAACTACGGCCGGGCGCTGCGGGACTTCGTCACCGACTCGCTGGACGCGGTCGGCCCGCGGACGTCGGTCCTGGTCCTCGGCGACGCGCGGACGAACGGCGGCGATCCGAACCTTCCGGCGCTGCGGCAGATCGTCGACCGGGCCCGGCGGACGTACTGGCTGAACCCCGAGCCGCGCGCCTCCTGGGGTAGCGGCGACTCGGCGACCGAGGCGTACCGGACGCTCGTCGACATGTACGAGTGCCGCAACGCCGAGCAGCTCACCGGAGTTATCGCGCGACTTCTTCCGGTTTGAGCGGCCCGCTCAGGACGCCGCTGACAGGCGAGCGCGAGGCCTTGAGACCACCGCAAGGTCGAGGCGGCCTCGTGCTCGACTGCCAGCGACGCCCTGAACGGGCTCCAGGTCGGAAGGAAAACTTCAGATCGGGTTAGATGGAGCTGTGACGGCGACTCTCCTCGACGGTAAGGCGACCGCGGCCCTGGTACGGGCCGAAATCCGCGACCGGGTGGCCGCGCTGCGCAAGCGAGGCGTGGCACCGGGCCTGGGCACGGTACTGGTGGGCGACGACCCGGGCTCCCGGGCGTACGTCGCGGGCAAGCACCGGGACTGCGCCGAGGTCGGCATCGAGAGCATTCGGGTCGACCTTCCCGCCGACGCCACCCAGCAGGACGTCGAAGGCGCGGTCGCGCGGCTCAACGCCGACCCGGCGTGCACCGGGTACATCGTCCAGCTGCCGCTTCCCAAGGGCCTCGACGCCAACCGCGTGCTCGAGCTGATGGATCCTGACAAGGACGCGGACGGCCTGCACCCGACGAACCTGGGTCGGCTGGTTCTGGGCGTGCCGGCGCCGCTGCCGTGCACCCCGCGCGGGATCGTGGAGCTGCTGCGTCGCTACGGCGTGAAGCTGGACGGCGCCGAGGTCGTGGTCGTCGGTCGTGGCCTGACCGTGGGGCGCCCCCTGGGGCTGCTGCTGACCCGTCGCACCGAGAACTCGACCGTGACGTTGTGCCACACCGGCACCCGCAACCTGGCCGAGCACACCCGCGCAGCGGACATCGTCGTGGTGGCCACCGGGCACGCTCACATGCTGACGCCCGACATGATCAAGCCGGGCGCCGCGGTGCTCGACGTCGGTATCACCCGTACCGAAGCGGGGCTGGCCGGTGACGTCGACCCGGCGGTGCGCGAGGTCGCGGGATTCCTCGCCCCGATGCCCGGCGGCGTCGGTCCGATGACGCGGGCCATGCTGCTGGCGAACGTTGTCGAGACCGCAGAGCGATTTGCGGAATGACGCGCCAGCATTGCTCGTAGTTAGCTTCTGACTACTCTTTGCACGGGCCTGTCCGGATCTTCTGGGCGGGCCCGTGGTGTGTATTGGGTAATCTCCTGGAATCGCCACCCAGGCTTCACTCGCAATGAGTAACGGCCCGCGTACTCATTGCAGATAATGCTGAAGCTCCCGGGAAGATCGTGGCCCGCGTTACGTGTCCTCGCCTTTTTCTGCGTGTCATTTTTCTGACACTCTAAGCGGCGGTCGTTTCGTCGCAAGGTTGACAACGCTCACGCAGCCTATGGGGGAGACTCTTCCTGAGAAGTTTTACAGAATACCCATAGTCGGACATATGCGTCCTCGGACGAATCGGACTTAAGTTATTACTAGGGCTATCGTTGCGGCTTCAACTGAATTCCGCCAATCGACTAAACGGACTTCAAGTAACTTTCCAGGAATACATGTATGGGTTGGTCGGGGATTGACAAAGCGACATGAAGTTTTGACCGCACCTTCACATGAGAGTGCACATGTTGCCTATGATCGGTCCTTCGGGAGGCCGCTTTGCGGATCGTGAAGCGGCTACCGAGTCAAGTAGAGCAAGTTGGACATAAAGGTAGATGCGTGCAATGCAGGGAGATTTTCGGATGGGCGGCATGGAGGGGACCTGCCGAGTCACGGTGCGTGAATAACGCCGTGGTCGTACATCCGAGATCCACTGCCCGCCCGGGCCTGCCGACCGGTACCCACCGGTCGGCGCCGGGGCATGCCGAGCCGACGGAGCCGTCGGTGATCGGCGCACGACCGGTTGCCTCACCGCAGGTAGCCCACGTGTCGACCCGCCAAATTTCTGATGTCCGTGTCAGTCAGGGGCGTTACGTCGTCCCTGTCGGAGGAGGGCTGCAATGACCGCGCCGAACCGGGCTGTGACGAGCGATGACGACTCGTCACAGTCCTCCAGCTCGGCAGTAGGCCGGGTGCGCGTCCCCTCGGCGCGCCCGGCTGCCGATACCGACGGATCGACGGACCGTCCCGACGAGCGGGCCGACGACGGCGGTGCCCGGCAGCCCGAGGCTGCCGGTCGAGCTTCGGTGAGCGGAACCGCGTCGGTGAGCGGCTCCGCCTCGGTAAGTGGTTCGGCGTCCGTGAGTGGCTCTGCTTCGGTGAGCGGCTCGGCGTCCGTGGGTGGTCCGTCCGGCCGGGCGAGCGTTCCGGTGCCCGCGCCGGATGCGTACGACGGTCGGGGCCGCGCGTCGGTCCCGGTGCCGCCGCCGGTCGACGACCGCGGACCGCAGGGACGCGCGATGGTTCCGCCGCCGGCGGAGCCGCAGGACCGTCAGCCGTCCGGGCGTGCCCGGATCCCGGTTGCCCGACCCGAGCCCGACGCCGACCAGGGCTACTTAGCTGGCGGCGGTCACGAGAACGCCGGCCACGCGGCTCCCGGTTACGACCGGGCGCCCGGTTACGACCAGCCGGCCGCCTACGGCGCGGCCCGGCCTCCGCAGCCCCCGCCGCCTCCGCAGCCCGAGCAGCCCGCGTACCGGCATGAGCCGGACGCCCGCGGCGGCCACGGCTACGAGGACAGCGGCGAGTACATCCGCCCGATCTTCATCGACGCTCCGCCGATGCCGGCGCCGAGCCACGAAGAGACCACGCTCCTCGACATCGTCCAGGAGCCGTTCGGCCCGGCCCCGCGCATGGTCGCGATCGGCCGCGCGACGGTTCCGGTCTTCTCCCGCCCGGACGCGCGCGAGGAGATCCCCGAGACCGGCCTGGACGCCGCGTTCGAACTGGACAAGACCGGCCAGTTCGGCATCGAGCGCCTCCACGGCCCCCGCGAGACCTACGACTACGAGGGCTACAGCACGCTGGCCGGCCCGCTGCAGGCCGCGCCGCAGGGCGAGTACAAGGTCCAGCTCCGCCGGCTGTTCCGCCGGCGGCCGTTCCGGACCGCGATCGTCACGCTGCTGGCGCTCACCGTCGAGGTGACCTTCTTCGCGTGGCTGCTGATCGCCGGCGAGATCCCGACCGTCAAGGGTCACCAGGGGCTCTACGCCGCCACGATCGTCGTCGTCGCGGCGACGGCGCTGGTGGAGTTCTTCCGCCTGATCAACGTCCTGACGCTCTGCATGATGACGCTGGGGGTCCGGGATCCGATCCCGGTCGTTCCGCAGCGCGGTATGCGGGTCGCGTTCCTGACCACGATCGTGCCCGGCCGCGAGCCGGTCGACGTGGTGCGGCGCACGCTGATGGCGGCGAAGCGCATCCGTCACGACGGTCCGTTCGACGTCTGGTTGCTCGACGAGGGTGACGACGACGAGGTCAAGCGGATGTGCGCCGAGCTCGGCGTCCGCCACTTCACCCGACGTCACGTGCCGCAGTGGAACACCAAGCACGGCCCGCACAAGGCACGAACCAAGCACGGCAACTACAACGCGTGGATCATCAGCCACGCGCGTGAGTACGACGTGTTCGTCTCGGTCGACCCCGACCACGCGCCGCTGCCGAACTACTGCGAGCGGATGCTCGGCTACTTCCGCGACCCGAACGTCGGCTTCGTGATCGGCCCGCAGGTCTACGGCAACTACGACAACTTCGTCACGCGATGGGCCGAGTCGCAGCAGTACCTGTTCCACTCGGTGCTGCAGCGGGCCGGCAACCGGCTCGGCGTCCCCATGCTGGTCGGGACCAACAACGCGGTCCGGATCGACGCCCTGCTGTCGATCCGTGGCCTGCAGGACTCGATCACCGAGGACATGGCGACGAGCATCGTCGCCCACACCACGAAGAACCCGGCGACCGGCAAGAAGTGGCGCTCGGTCTACACGCCGGACGTCCTCGCTGTCGGCGAGGGCCCGGCCTCCTGGACCGACTTCTTCACGCAGCAGCACCGCTGGTCGCGCGGTACCGACGAGGTGCTCATCCGGTCGTTCTGGCGTCGCGGCTGGAGCCTCGGCCCGCGCCGGATGCTGCACTACATGCTCTTGATGTCCTTCTACCCCCTGACCGCGGTCGCCTGGCTGCTCGGTGCGGCCACCTGCGCGCTGTCGATCCTCCTGGGGACGAAGGGCGTGCAGGTTCCGCTCCAGGTCTGGCTGATGCTCTATGTGGACGCCGCCGTGCTCCAAGTCGGCCTGTACCTGTGGAACCGCAGGCACAACGTCAGCCCACACGAGAGCGCAGGCTCCTCCGGCGCGGTCGGTATGCTGATGTCGACGATGTCCGCACCGATCTACGTCTCGTCGTTCGTCGGTGCTCTGCTCGGCCGGAAGAGCGGCTTCGTCGTGACGCCGAAGGGCGACTCGGCCAGCCCCGACCGACTCCGGACGTTCAGCCTGCACATCGCCTGGGCCGTGTTCTTCGCGGGTCTGGTGATCGCAGCCGTCCCGCTCGGGCACGCCTTCGGCCCGCTCTGGGTCTGGCCGGTGCTGAACTGCTTCGTCTGTCTGCTGCCCGTGATCATCTGGCGCTACGAGGTCCCGCTACGCCGTCGTCAGGCGCGTAAGGCCGCTGCCGCCTATCCGCAGTCCGCACGCAACACTCACCTGGAGACCGCAGCATGAGTCCCCGGAAGAAGCCGTCGATCGGCCGCCGGTTCGTCACCCTGGTGACGACCCTCGGTGTGATCGCGATCCTCGCAATCGTCAACCGGCCGATGGTCGCCTTCGGCCAGGAGCAGTACCACCAGTTCCAGATCAACCGGGCTTCGTACAAGTCCGAGTACGGCCACTGGGACATGCTCCCGGTTCCGGCCGATTACAAGGTAAACGCGATCCACGCGGCGCTGCTCCCGACCGGCAAGGTCCTGATCATCGCGGGCTCCGGGAACAAGGAGAAGGAGTTCAAGGCCGGCAAGTTCAAGACCCTGATCTGGGACCCGGCCACGAACCACTTCAAGCTGATCATGACGCCGACCGACATCTTCTGCGCCGGTCACAGCTTCCTGACCAACGGCAACCTGCTGGTCGCCGGCGGTACCAAGAAGTACGAGGTGCTCGAGGACAAGATCAAGAAGGCCGCCGGCGTCCTGAAGATCAAGCAGGAGTCGCCGGAAGGCGATATCACCGAGTTCGACAAGGGCACGATCGTCACCTCGGCGACCGGGGTGAAGTTCAAGCTCACGTCGGATGCCAAGGTGCCCGCGGCGACGAAGAAGACCGACCCCCTCACGGGCAAGGTCGCCATCACGCCGGGTGAGACCGAGGTCTGGATCGAGGCGGTCGAGCCCGGCAAGGACTCGATCATCCCCAAGTCGATGAACTTCACCCTGCCCGGCCTGACCGGCGACGACGTGAAGAACGTGTACGGCGTCACCGAGAAGGTGACGATGGAGAAGCAGGAGTACACCGGCGCCGAGTACTCGTACGAGTTCAACCCGTTCACCGAGAAGTACGAGCGGGTCGGCAACCTCAACGAGCCGCGGTGGTACCCGACACTGATCCCGACCGCGGACAACAAGGTGCTCGCGCTCTCGGGTTTGGACCAGTTCGGCCGGATCGACACCGGCAAGACCGAGGTCTACAACGAGGAAACCCGGAAGTGGGAGTTCCAGCCCAAGCTGAACCGCTACTTCCCGACCTACCCCTCGGTGTTCCTGATGGAGAACGAGAAGCTGTTCTACTCGGGCTCCAACGCCGGCTACGGCTCGGCGACCGAGGGCCGGACGCCGGGCATCTGGGACCTCAAGACCAACAAGTTCCAGGAAGTCACCGGGCTGCGTCAGCCTGAGCTGAACGAGACCAGCTCCTCGGTGCTGCTCGCGCCGGCGCAGGAGCAGAAGGTCATGTTCCTCGGTGGCGGTGGCGTCGGCGAGAGCGAGATCTCGACCGCGCGGACCGACATCATCGACCTGGACGAGTCGGCGACCCCGACCTGGAAGCCCGGGCCGGACCTGCCGAACCCGGCTCGCTACCTGAGCACGGTGCTGCTGCCGGACGACACGCTGTTCACGTCGCACGGTTCGAGCGGCTACCGGGGCAAGGGCAACAGCGACCTGCTGACCGCGCAGATCTACCACCCGGACACGAACAAGTTCGCCACGGCCGCCGACCCGACCGTGGGCCGGAACTACCACGCCGAGGCGCTGCTGCTCCCGGACGGCCGGGTCATCACGCTCGGCAGCGACCCGCTGTACGACAAGACCGACAAGAACCCCGGTACGTTCGAGCAGCGCATCGAGATCTACTCGCCGCCGTACCTCTACCACGGCAAGCGGCCAACGATCAGCGACGGCCCGAAGTCGGTGCAGCGGGGCGGTAGCTACAAGTTCACGACGCCGGACGCCGCGGAGATCAAGAACGCCCGGCTGATGCGGCCCAGCACGGTCACGCACAGCACGGACGTCGAGCAGCGCTCGATCGCCCTGGACGTGACCCAGGCCCCCGACGGGGTCGGCGTGACGATCCCGAAGGCGCGCGGTCTCGTGCCGTCGGGCTGGTACATGCTGTTCGTCACGAACGCTGACGGAACGCCGTCGGTAGCGAAGTGGGTGCAGGTGCAGTGAACCCTTTCGACCGGCGCTAGCTGAGGGCGCCTGACCTCGGCGAACGCCGGAGGTTGAAAACGGTTCACTTAGCCGCACGTCACGAAGAGGGCGGGCCACCCGGAGGGGGTGGCCCGCCCCCTTTTGTGGGCGGCCCGCCCAGGACGACGCTGACAGGCGAGCGCGCCTCCCTTGAGACACCAAAGCCAAGGTCGCGGCGTCGGCGCGCTCGACTGCCAGCGCCGCCCTGGACGGGCTCCAGGTCAGAACGGTGCGTGGCTAGCGCTGGGGGAGCGATGCACGTTTCGAACCCCTATAGCGGATGCAGATGTGCAACGCCCCGCGCGGATGGAGGGGCCCAACTGCTCCGTCCGGGAAAGCAGCGAGCCCCTGGCCTCGATCGGCCAGGGGCTCGCTAAGTGCCCTGAGAGCTACGTGGATGCCTTCGCCAGCGACAGCGCGTACTCGGGCCACCACTGGCCGGCCGCCGGCTCTCCGTCGCGGCAGGCGCCGTCCGAGTCGCCGGGCTGCTTGACCCAGAGGAACGCGTCGACCTTCGGGATGCCGGTGTCGCTGGTCGGCGGCGTGCCCAGCGCCCGCCCCGGCGGGTTGCACCACTTCTGGTCGTCGGTCGTCTCGGTGTACGGGCCGTTGCCGTTCCGGCTGGTGTCGATCACGAAGTGCTCGCCCTCGAGCGCGTCGGACAGCTGGTTCCCGTAGTCGACGCTCGCGTCCGTCGTCTCGAAGTTCGAGACGTTCAGCGCAAAACCGTCTGCCTGGTTCACTCCGACCTGCTTGAGCGCGGCCACCATCCGGTCCAGGTCCTTGATCCAGGACGCGTTTCCGGCATCGACGTACACCCGGACCTCGGGGTTCTTCTTGAGCGTCGTGAGCGCGTACGTGAGCAGCCCGAGCCGCTCCTTGATCTGCCCCTCGTCGGTGATGCATCCGTCGAGCGTGTGCGCGATCGCGTCCGGCTCCAGCACGATGACCGCGTCGTGCCCGGTGAGCCCGGTGGAGATCTCGTCGATGTAGGTCTTGTAGGACGCGGCGTCGGCCGCACCGCCGGAGGAGTACTGCCCGCAGTCGCGGTCCGGCACGAAGTACACCGTCATCACCGCGGTCTGGCCGGCCTTGTCCGCCTCCGCGGCCAGTGCGGTGACCCGTTCGGTCGTTTGGCCGTCGTCGGACGCCAGCCACTCGGCGATCGGCCGGGACGCGATCTTGTTGAGCTGCTCGGCGTCCGCGGTGTTGCCGGCGTTCTTCAGCTGGCGGTAGTTCTGCGCGGCCGGGTTCTGCGGATTGACGTAGAACGTCTTCCCGGAGAGCGGATTGTCGGGGTCGATGCTCACGCTGGGCTTCGGCTTCGCCGTGTTGTTGCCATCGGATTCGCCACCGGAGGTGAGCGCGATCGTCAAACCACAGGCCACCAGAGCCACGACGACGGCGAGGCCGACGATCATCGGGGTGCTGACCCGTTGGGGACGCCGATGTCGAGGTGCCACCTTCTCTGCCACTTCGAGGTTCCCGCCCTGTTCCATATCCTCCGCCTGAACCTACACGGCCGGTGCCAGTCGCCCTGTGCGCCGGTTGTACGGCCCGAACCCGTGGTCGATCCGGCTATCGGCATCGTGCGCTACGCCCGGTCACCGGTCAGTCGGATTCCGGTCGCGCGCCCGGCGACGTCCGCCACATCGACAACGGCTACCCGTTCCTGCACGTCCCGGAAGCACACAAAAGTTCAGATGTGTTGCCGATCACGCCCGCGATCGGTAGAACGTCCAGGCGTCGGCGACGATCGTGTGCAGGTCGGGACGCTCCGGCACCCAGCCGAGTTCGCTGGCGGCGCGGGCGCTGGAGGCGACCAGCTCGGCCGGGTCGCCCGGACGGCGGGCCGCCATCTCGACCGGAACCGGGTGGCCGGTGACCGCGCGCACGACCTCGACCACCTGCTGGTTGCTGAAGCCGTTGCCGTTCCCCAGGTTGTAGACCCGGTGCCGGCCCGGCTCGATCGCGTCCAGCGCCAGCAGGTGCGCGGCCGCGAGGTCGGCGACGTGGATGTAGTCGCGGACGCAGGTGCCGTCGGCGGTGGGGTAGTCGTCGCCGAACAGCTGGAGCTTGTCACGCTTCCCCGCGGCGACGTCCAGCGCGATCGGGATCAGGTGCGTCTCCGGGTCGTGTCGCTCACCCAGCGGTGCGCCTGACTCGGGAAGGTAGGCGCCGGCGACGTTGAAGTACCGCAGGCTGACCGCGCCGAGGCCGTGGGCGGTGCACTCCGCGCCGATCGCCGCGTCGACGGACAGCTTCGTCCAGCCGTAGGGGTTGGTGGGTGCCTTTACCGCGTCCTCGGTGATCGGCACCTCCTGCGGGTTGCCGTACACCGCGGCGGTGGAGCTGAACACCAGCCGGGGCACCTTCGCGGCGCGGACGGCGTCCAGCAGGGCGAGCGAGCCGACGACGTTCGTGTAGTAGTGCCGCTCGGGGAACTGCACCGATTCGCCGGCCGCGATCTTCGCCGCGAAGTGAAGTACGCCATCGAAGCCGGCGTCGGGGGTGAGCACCGAGGCGACCTCGTGCACGGAGATCTGGTGCAGCGCCACCCCCGCCGGGACGGCGTCCGCGTGGCCGGTCGAGAGGTCGTCGAGCACGGTGACGTCGTGCCCGGCGTCGACCAGCAGACGCACCACCACCCCGCCGATGTACCCGGCTCCGCCCGTCACCAGCAGTTTCATTTCAGCTCCTCGTCGCAGCCCCGGCCCGTGCCCCGACACTGGCACCGCCGGCTGTTCGCCGGCCGAGAGCGGGCTGTGTTTCTCCTCGAAGATCGTATCGATCCAGCCGACCCCCGAATCCGTTGGTGGAAGCACCCGCGACGGCCCGGCCGATGCCCGAGCGCCAGTCCTGACAGAATGCTCCGTATGGGTGAGACACGTCCCCGAGTGCTGTCCGGTATCCAACCCACCAGCGACTCGTTCCATCTCGGCAACTACCTCGGGGCGGTACGCAACTGGGTGCAGATGCAGGAGACGCACGACTGCTTCTACTGCGTCGTCGACCTGCACGCGATCACCGCGGGCCACGACCCGGAGGCCCTGCGTCGGCGCACCAGGGTGTCGGCGGCGCAGCTGCTCGCCGTCGGCATCGACCCGGACGCGTCCACCCTGTTCGTGCAGAGCCAGGTGCCCGAGCACGCCCAGCTGGCGTGGGTGCTCAGCTGCATCACCGGCTACGGCGAGGCCAGCCGGATGACGCAGTTCAAGGACAAGTCGGCCAAGGGCGGCGTCGATCGGTCGAGCGTCGGCCTGTTCACGTACCCGATCCTGCAGGCGGCCGACATCCTGCTGTACCAGGCGGACGCCGTTCCGGTCGGCGAGGACCAGCGGCAGCACCTCGAGCTCTCCCGCGACCTCGCCCAGCGTTTCAACAACGCGTTCGGCAAGGTGTTCACGGTGCCCGCGCCGTACATCGTCCGGGAAACCGCGAAGATCTACGACCTGCAGGACCCGACCGCCAAGATGAGCAAGTCGGCGTCGTCACCCACCGGCATCATCGACCTGCTGGACGAGCCGAACCGCAGCGCGAAGAAGATCCGCTCCGCGGTCACCGATACCGGTCGGGAGATCGTCTTCGACCAGGCGAACAAGCCGGGCGTGAGTAACCTCCTGACGATCTACTCGGCGCTCTCCGGCCGGTCGATCGATGAGCTGACCACCGCCTACGACGGCAAGGGCTACGGCGATCTGAAGAAGGATCTCGGCGCGGTCGTGGCCGACTTCGTCGCACCGATCCAGAAGGCGACCCACGCCTACCTCGACGATCCGGCCGAACTCGACCGGGTGCTCGCGATCGGGGCGGAGAAGGCCCGCCGCGTGGCCGGAGCGACGTTGGCCGCGGCCTACGACCGGCTGGGCTTCCTGCCCACGGTGTCGACGCCGGCCCCCTCGGCGTCGACGCAGTCCCGGAGCGGTGCGTGACGCGAACGATCGGGGTCGCACTGTCGATTCCCGCCCCGTACGGTCCGCAGCTCGACGGGCACCGCCGAGCCGCGGGCGATCCGATGGCCGAGTTCATCCCCGCGCACGTCACCCTGCTCGGCCCCACCCCGCTCGCCGACGACGAGGTACCCGCGGTCGTCGAGCACCTCCGCGTCGCCGCGACCCGGCACACGGCGTTCGATCTG
Source organism: Cryptosporangium minutisporangium (assembly GCF_039536245.1). NCBI lineage: Bacteria > Bacillati > Actinomycetota > Actinomycetes > Cryptosporangiales > Cryptosporangiaceae > Cryptosporangium > Cryptosporangium minutisporangium. The sequence goes on from NZ_BAAAYN010000036.1 coordinate 17,108, forward strand.
CATCTTCGCGGCACCGGCACGTTCCGCCCGGTGACCGCGGTGGTGTTCGTGACCGTCGCGAGCGGCATCAGCGAGTGCGAGATGCTGGAGAAGGACATCCGCACCGGCCCGCTGGACCGGGAACGGCTCTACCCGTACCACCCGCACGTGACTGTCGCTCACGACCTGGACGACGAGGCCCTGGACCGCGTTTACGTCGAGCTCGCGCATTTCGAAGCGCGATTCCGGGTACCCGGATTTACATTGTTCGAGCACGGCGTCGACGGGCGGTGGCGGCCGCGGCAGGAGTTCCCCTTCCCGGTGGAGTAGGGGACACCGCTCGCGCGGGATGGGGGCGGGGTATGGCCGATCGGTTCGTCGCCTTCCCCTGGGTGCCGCCGTGGATCGTCGGGCCGGTCCGCCGTGCCCGCAGCCGCTCCCGCGTCTTCGACACGATGATCCGGGCCGCGGTCCGGTTCGACGAGGTCAACGCGGCCCGCCTGGCGGCGGCGATCTCCTACTACGCGTTCCTCGCGGTGTTCCCGCTCGGCCTGCTCTCGTTCTCGGTGCTGGGGCACCTGCTCTCCGACGACGCCGTGCTGACGATGCGCGTCGAGTCGTTCTTGCGGCAGAACATCCCCGGCCTACCGGTGACCGCGATCGCCGACGCCCGCAACACCGCCGGAGTGATCGGCGTGGTGGGTTTCCTCTACGCCGGCCTGCGCTGGGTGGACGCCGTGCGGAGCTCGGTGCGCGCGATCTGGCGGCGTAACGAGATGCCTAACAACATCGTCTACCGGACGCTGATCGACCTGGTCGGGCTGCTCCTGCTCGGCGCCGCGTTGCTGCTCTCGGTCGGGTTGACGATCGTGCTCTCCAGCGGGGCCAACTGGCTGCTCGGCGCGGCCGGGCAGGAGGGCGAGGTTCTCGGTGACACGACGCTGAGCGTGCTCGCGTTCGTCGCCGGGATGGTCGTGAACGTCGTCGCGTTCGTCGGCTTCCTGGCCGGGCTGCCCCGGCTGCGGATGTCGGCCCGCCGAGTGTTGGGCCCGGCATTGCTGGGCGCGGCCGGGCTGGAGGTGCTCAAGACCGTTGGGCGCCTCTACATCGACATGACCGAGTCCAACCCGGCCTACACGGTCGTGGCCGGCACCGTCGGTCTGCTCGTCTTCCTGTACCTCTTCGACCAGCTGCTGCTCTACTGCGCGGCGTTGACCGCGACGGCCCAGCGCGGCGGCGCGGTGATCGACCGCGGTGCCGGTGGTGTCCCGTGTCCGCCCGACTGCCCGCCTGAGGGAGCAGAAGTCAGCGCGGACCGTCCGGCTGGCGTGGACGGTTCGGGCGCGAACTCGACCCGCCGTACCGATGTGGTGGACGACCGGCCGGCCGCGGACGAGGACCGGACGGACCCCGATCCGGCTCGCGCCGTGGTGGCCGCGGAGGGGTCCCGGGACCGACCGGATGCGGCAGTCGCGCCGACCGACGTCGGCGCGCGGACCGGGCCCGCACCTGCCGAGCCCTGAGCAGCCCGACGCCCACCACCAGCAGGCTCACCCCGACGACGCCGGCCCCGACGAAGTAGGCAGACGGGCCCTCCTCGGTACCGGCCGGAGGGACGGCGTCCGCGCGGGCGGCGTCGGGGTTGCGGGTGCGTTCGGCGGCCGGCGCGTCGTTGGCGCCGTTGACCAGCCGCCCCACCGGCTCGGCCGCGGCCGGGAGCGCGAACCCCCAGTCGAGCAGACCCGCGGCCTGTTTCCACAGCGGCTCCGGCCGGTGCTCCCCGTCGAGCATCGTGACGACCAGCCGCCGCCCGTTCCGGGTGGCCGCACCGACGAAGGTGTGCCGGGCCTGGTCGGTGAAGCCGGTCTTCCCGCCGATCGCCCCCGGGTAGTTGTAGAGCAGCTTGTTGTCGTTCTGGATCTGGAACCCGGCGTACTTCCGCGGCGGCTGGACGTTCGGCTGCTGCGGGGGGATCTGCGCGGACTTCGTCGCGGTGTACTTGCGGAAGTCGGCGCGGGCGAAGTCGGCCCGCGCGATCAGCGCCAGGTCGTAGGCGCTGGTCCACTGGCCGGGGCCGTCGAGCCCGGACGGCGTCACCGCATGGGTGTCGTTCGCGCCGAGCTTCGCCGCGGTCGCGTTCATCGCCGCGAGCCCGCCCTTGACGCCGGAGTCGCCGCCGATCAACCGGGCCAGCACGTTCGCCGCGTCGTTGCCGGAGACCAGCATGAGCCCGAGCAGGACCGTCTCGAGCCGGTACCGGCCGCCCTCCACCAGGCCGACCGCGGAGCTGCCCGACTCGAACGCGAGGTCGCCCGCGGTGACCGTGACGACCTGGTCGGGTTTCACCCGCGGCAGCGCGGTGAGGGCGGTGAGCAGCTTCAGCGTGCTCGCCGGAGCGTGCAGCGCGTGCGGGGCGCACGCAGCCAGCACCTCGCCGCTGTCCAGGTCGGCGAGTACCCAGGCATGGGCGTTGAGGCTCTTCGGCAGCGCTGCGGGCGAGTTCCCCGGCAGCACCAGCCCGTCGCTGCCCATCCGCTCTCCGCCCACCGGGTCCTCGGTGTCCTCGGTGGTGGGCGGCGTCGGCCGCGGGGGTGCAGTCACCGGCGGCGACGCCTTGGCGATCGGGCACCGTGGGTCGTCGGCGGCCGTGGCGGTGCCGGCCGCGGGGCCGGTCACCGTCAGGCCGCTGACGGCGCACACCAGGGTGAGCACTGCTGCAGCGAGTCGAACCGGTCTCACTGGGCGAACGCTACCCGGATCCGGGCGCGTCGCCGGGTAGTTGTGCGCGCGTCGTGGATGAGCGAGCGCCGCTCAGACCGTCGGCGGCGGGGTCGTCTTGGTGGCTTCCAGGAGCGCGTCGAGTTTCTGCTCGATCGCGTTCATCCGCTGATCGACGTATTCCTTCAGCTCCGCGACCTGGTTGGAGTGGTCGTGCCTCATGACCGATCCGCGGTAAGCGTTCCCGTCGCCGCCCCGCACCGTGTCGTCGATGGCGTCGAGCTGGGTGCGGGCGCGCTCGCTGTTGGCCTTGATCCGCGCCCACTCGGCCTGCGGCACCTGGGCCATGTCTTCTCCTCCGTTGGTGCGGTGGTTCTGCCAGTCACGCAGAATCGACGAACTGTAGGTCTCGTAGCCGGCCAGTCCGGATAGGTGCAGGTGGTGATCGGCCGACGAGTAGCGTCCGCGGAACGAGTCCCGGCGCGTGTACTGGTGGCCGTTGATGTTCAGGTAGTAGACCCAGCGGTAGTTGCCGGCCCGGAGACGCGGGATCAGCCAGCGCTCCAGCCCGGTCATGTTCGGGGCCTGCAGGTCGATCGCGTAGACCTTGCCGAACCGGCACCGTCGGCCGGCGTACCCCTCCGAGCACCAGGGCGTGTGGCCGCCCGAGCCGCGTAAGTGGGCGGCGTTGCCGATCACGCCGAGGCAGCGGTAGCCCAGGCGCCGCATCGCCATCGCGGCGTCGTACTCGTCGGCGACGCCCTCGATCGGCGTCCAGCGGACGCGGGCGCCGGTGGACGGTCTGATCACCGAGCCGCCGTCGCGGATCGCGAACGTCGTCACGGCGTTCGCGGCGGCTCCGGCGCCGCCTGCGCCCTCGGGTGGGATTGGTTCGTCCGGATCGAGGGCTTCAAGGGGCCAGGACGGTGCGGTGACCGCCGCCTCCAGAGTCACCGGAACCGTCGGCATGACCTCGGCTAACGCGGCCAGCTCAGCGTCGGTGTGGGTTTCCTCGGGGGCGGGCGGCACGACAACACCCGGCAGTGGCTCGGACACGTTGTGCGCCTCCGGGTCGCTTCGGGTACCCCCGGACCGGTACCTCGTGCAGCCGCGGGGCAAACCCAGAGTAGCGATCATGCGGGCGTTCTCACGAGTCCTGGGTGTATGCGCAGGAACGCTCTGGGAGGCGGGGCGGCGGGAGGGGCACGTGGTGAACGGTCATACTGGATCCGTGGTGCTCTCTCGTCGCTGGTCAGCGTTCCTGCTCGTCGCGGGGGCCTGGAACTGGCTGATCTGGCCGCGGTTCGCGAAGGCGATCTGGGACGACCCACGCGCCTGGGACGACGGCTCCCCGACGTCGTTTCTCACCGTCCACGCTGTACTCATTGTGACGGCACTCACGATCGGCACGGTCACAGCGCTGCTCGGCCTCAAGGGCCTCCGCGCACGATGAAGCCCCGCCGGAGGCGGGGCTTCTGAGGCCGCGCAGCGGCCGTAGTTCTTGTTCTGACTGTGCCCGCCCAGGACGAGGCTGGCAGTCGAGCGCGAGGCCGTCGCGACCTGATGTGTGTCTCAAGGCCTCCCGCTCGCCTGTCAGGCTCGCACGTCAGCGGGCCGCTCACACCCTGCGGAAGAGGAGGGCTCGCTTGACTTCCTGGATCGCCTTGGTGACCTCGATGCCTCGGGGGCAGGCGTCGGTGCAGTTGAACGTCGTCCGGCAGCGCCAGACACCCTCGGCGTCGTTGAGGATCTCCAGCCGCTCCTCCGACCCCTCGTCACGCGAGTCGAAGATGAACCGGTGCGCGTTCACGATCGCGGCCGGACCGAAGTACTGGCCGTCGTTCCAGAACACCGGGCACGAGCTGGTGCACGCCGCGCAGAGGATGCACTTGGTCGTGTCGTCGAACCGGGCCCGGTCCTCCGCCGACTGCAGCCGCTCCTTGGTGGGCTCGTTGCCGTAGGCGATGAGGAACGGCTTCACCGCGCGGTACGCGGCGAAGAACGGCTCCATGTCGACGATCAGGTCCTTCAGGACCGGCAGGCCCTTGATCGGCTCGATCGTGACCACTTCGCCGTCCTTGGTCAGCAGGTCCTTGAGGAGGACCTTGCACGCCAACCGGTTGACGCCGTTGATGCGCATGGCGTCCGAGCCGCAGATGCCGTGCGCGCACGACCGGCGGTACGTCAGGGTGCCGTCCAGGTAGCCCTTGACGTGACCGAGCGAGTTGAGCAGCCGGTCGCCGGGCGTGACCGGGACCTCGTACGTCTCCCAGTGCGGCTCGGCGTCCGTCTCCGGGTTGTACCGCCGGATCTTCAGGTTGACGGTGCGGATGACCGTCCCGGAGGTCGTCTTCTCGACGAGTTCCTCGTCGGTCGGGTCCTTCGTGATCTCCATGGTGGCGGCCATCAGTACTTGCGCTCCATCGGCTGGTAGCGGGTCACGACGACGGGCTTGGTGCCGAGCTTGATCTCCCCGTTCGGCTGCCGGTACGCCATCGTGTGGTGCATGTAGTTCTCGTCGTCCCGCGTGGTGTAGTCCTCACGGGAGTGACCACCGCGCGACTCCTTGCGAGCCTCCGCGCAGTAGACGAGCACTTCGGCCAGGTCGAGCAGGAAGCCCAGCTCCACGGCCTCGAGCAGGTCGGAGTTGTAGCGCTGGCCCTTGTCCATGATCGAGATCCGGCCGTACCGCTCCTTGAGCCCGGCGATGTCGTCCAGGGCCTGCTTGAGCGATCCCTCGGTGCGGTAGACGGCCGCGTTGAGGTCCATCGTGTTCTGGAGTTCCTTGCGGATGTCGGCCACCCGCTCGTCCCCGGTGGAGGACCGCAGCCCTTCGACGAGGGCGATCACGGTCTTCTCCGGGTCGGACGGCAGCTCGACGTGGTCGTGACCCAGCGCGTACTCCGCCGCCGCGAGGCCGGCCCGACGCCCGAACACGTTGATGTCGAGCAGCGAGTTGGTGCCCAACCGGTTCGCACCGTGCACCGACACGCAGGCGACCTCACCCGCGGCGTAGAGGCCCGGGATGACGTTCTCGGCGTCCCGCAGCGCCTCGCCGTGGATGTTGGTCGGGATGCCGCCCATCGCGTAGTGCGCGGTCGGGTACACCGGGACCGGGTCGGTGTACGGCTCGACACCCAGGTAGGTCCGGGCGAACTCGGTGATGTCGGGCAGCTTGGCGTCGAGCTGCTCCGGCGGCAGGTGCGTGAGGTCGAGATAGACGTAGTCCTTGTGCGGACCGGCGCCGCGTCCCTCGCGCACCTCGGTGGCCATCGCGCGGGCGACGATGTCGCGGGGCGCGAGGTCCTTGATCGTCGGGGCGTACCGCTCCATGAACCGCTCACCGGAGTCGTTGCGCAGGATGCCGCCCTCGGCCCGTGCGCCCTCGGTGAGCAGAATGCCCAGGCCGGCCAGGCCGGTCGGGTGGAACTGGTAGAACTCCATGTCCTCCAGCGGGAGGCCCTTGCGCCAGACGATTCCCATGCCGTCGCCGGTGAGGGTGTGGGCGTTCGACGTCGTCTTGAAAACCTTGCCGAAGCCGCCGGTGGCGAACACGACGGCCTTGGCGTGGAAGACGTGGATCTCGCCGGTGGCCAGCTCGTAGGCGACCGCGCCCGTGCAGACCGGACCCTCGGGGGTCTCGGTCATGATCACGTCGAGGACGTAGAACTCGTTGTAGAACTCGATGCCGTGCTTGACGCACTGCTGGTAGAGCGTCTGCAGGATCATGTGGCCGGTGCGGTCGGCGGCGTAACACGCCCGGCGGACCGCGGCCTCGCCGTGGTTACGGGTGTGGCCACCGAACCGGCGCTGGTCGATCCGGCCCTCGGGGGTGCGGTTGAACGGCAGCCCCATCTTCTCCAGGTCGAGGACCGCGTCGATCGCTTCCTTCGCCATGATCTCGGCGGCGTCCTGGTCGACCAGGTAGTCGCCACCCTTGATCGTGTCGAAGGTGTGCCACTCCCAGTTGTCCTCCTCGACGTTGGCCAGGGCGGCACACATACCGCCCTGCGCCGCGCCGGTGTGGGAGCGGGTCGGGTAGAGCTTGGTCAGAACGGCCGTCCGAGTTCGCTGGCCCGCCTCCAGGGCGGCGCGCATACCGGCGCCACCTGCCCCGACGATGACCGTGTCGTACCGGTGGAACTGCATCTCGGTCTCCCTGGTCAGCTGATGTTCGGGTCGAAGGTGAAGATGACCAGCGTGCCGAGCGCGATGATCAGCGTCGTCGTGGTGTAGAGCAGCATCTTCAGCCAGAACCGAGTGCCGTCCCGCTCTGCGTAGTCGTTGATGATCACCCGCAGCCCGTTGGTGCCGTGCAGCTGCGCGAGCCAGAGCAGTGCCAGGTCGAACACCTGCCAGAACGGGCTGGCGTACTTGCCGGCGACGAACGCGAAGCTGATCCGCTGGACGCCACCGTCGATGAACGCGTTGACGAACAGGTGGGTGAAGACCAGGCCGACGAGCAGTAGGCCGGAGAGGCGCATGAACACCCAGGCGTACATCTCGAAGTTCGTGCGGTTGGTCGCGCGCTGACGCCGCGGGGAGCGGGGCGCCTCGATCTGCAATCCGGTGGTTGCCATCGCTCAGCTCCCGAACACTTCGAGGAACGCGTGCTTGAGCAGGTAGTACGAGCTCGGGACCATCAAGGCGACCCAGAGCACGACGATCACCCGCAGCATCACGGCCTGGTATTTGGTGCCCTTCGACCAGAAGTCGACCAGCACGATCCGGATCCCGTTCAGAGCGTGGAACGCGATCGCGGCCGTCAGGCCGAGCTCCATCAGGCTCATGATCGGGTGCTTGTACGACGCGATCACGTCGTTGTAAGCGTCTGGCGACACCCGGATCAACGCGGTGTCGAGAACGTGGACGAAGAGGAAGAAGAAGATCAGGACGCCGGTGACCCGGTGGGCCACCCACGACCACATCCCCTCACGACCCCGGTAGAGCGTGCCCGCCGGAAGACGACGGGCGGTGGGTGCGGCGCTGGGCATCCGACACACGCCTCCGTGGTGAAAGGTGGAGACCGGAAGCAGCGTGCTGACTGCCCCCGGGCAGGCACGGCTGTGGCAACAATCAGACACACCCGCGTCTTCGAATGCTATTCCCAGGATCCGGACACCCCTATATGGGTGTGAGGTGTCAGACCAGGTGAGTGGCGACTCTCACAGGGCAGCACGAGGTCGTCCGAGCCCTGCGGAGCGGGGGATCGGACCGACGGGAACTCGAGCGGTCGTCTGGCGGCTCGGCGTGGCGTCTCCAGCGTCGGACGGTACGGCCTTTCACGATAAAGCATTGGAGAAAGGCCAAACGGGCGCGCTTACACCGTTGCCAACAAATGCAACGAGAGTTCAGCAACATTTGCCGTTAACCAGCCGTGCGCCAACGGGACGAAATGCAGCTAGATGTCTAGATCGAGCGCGCGACTCCGCTTGCCCGGCGCACGAGACGCCGACGCAACATCAGTTTCATCTGTCGGTTACGACACGCCCGTTAGTGTCCCCTCGACGCCGACCGGGCCAGCAAGCGATGGGGCTCAGCCGGTCGGACCGGTGAGTCTCCGCTCCGATCCGGTTTAGTCACGGTCCGGTGACGACTGCCTGCTCCGCTTCAATCCACGTCTACCTGCGCCTACGCTCCCTCTGTTCTGCACTGACCGCGCCGCACGATGGTCGCGGCGGACGCACGCAGACCGGGGCTGTGCCCAGGGGAAGGAGACTGTCTTGCGCTACCCGCGTGGGATGAAATTCGCGGCGGTGGCCGCGGTCTTGGCGATGGCGCTCACGGCCTGTGGGGGGAGTGACGACGACTCCGCGAGCACGGATTCGACGTCCGGCTCCGACCAGACGCTGAAGATCGGCCTCGCCTACGACATCGGCGGGCGGGGCGACAAGTCCTTCAACGACGCCGCCGCAGCCGGTTTCGACAAGGCGGCCGAGGAGTTCAAGCTCGAGAACAAGGAGCTTGCCGCCAAGGCCGACGAGGTCGACGCCGACAAGGAGGCGCGGCTCAAGGAGCTCGCCGACGCCGGTTACAACACGATCGTCGCGGTCGGCTTCGCGTACGCGAACGCCCTGAAGACCGTCGCGCCGGACTACCCGGACGTGAAGTTCCAGATCATCGACGACAGCAGCGTCACCGCCGAGAACGTGTCCTCCTACACGTTCAAGGAGAACGAGAGCGCCTACCTCGTCGGCGCGCTCGCGGCGCTGAGCAGCAAGACCGGCACCATCGGCTTCGTCGGTGGCGTGAACAACCCGCTGATCCAGAAGTTCCAGGCGGGCTTCGAGGCCGGCGCCAAGGCTGCCAAGCCGAGCATCAAGGTGCTGCCGGTCTACATCTCGCAGCCGCCGGACTTCAGCGGCTTCGCCGCCCCCGACAAGGGCAAGGTCGCTGCCACCGGTCTCTACGAGCGGGGCGCGGACGTCGTCTACGCCGCGGCCGGGCTGTCGAACAACGGTGTCTTCGAGGCCGCTGCGGCGACCAAGAAGTGGGCGATCGGTACCGACTCCGACCAGTTCCTGAGCGCCGCGCCCGCGGTGAAGCCGTACATCATCGGGTCCGCGCTCAAGGGCGTCGACACCGCGGTTTACGACTTCATCAAGTCGGTCGAGAACGACTCGTTCAAGGCCGGCAACACCGAGCTGGGCCTCAAGGAGGACGGCGTCGGTTACGTCATCAACAACGAGCAGTTCAAGCAGTTCGCGACGCAGATCGACAAGTTCAAGGCGGACATCGTCGCCGGCACGATCAAGGTGCCGACGACCGTCTGAGTAATGCCGGCCGGCCCCCGCTCCGGTGAGCGGGGGCCGGCCGGACCATTTCCGCCCCCCGCTGCCGGCGACGCAGCCGTCGGGGCCACCTGCACCCGGCCGCTCGGCGGCCACAGCGACAGGCTGTAGTTTTCGCACGCGCCCGACCGGCGCCGCCCGCACAACCCCCGGTGACCACCACGCACCGCCCGAGGAGAGGAGACGGCCATCTCCGAGACGACCGGCCCCGCCGGCCCGACCACCGGCGACGGCCCTGCCGATCGCACGGCTGCCGCCGGCCCTCCCGCCGTCGAACTGCGTGGCATCACCAAACGCTTCCCCGGCGTCGTCGCCAACTCGGACGTCAACCTCTCGGCCGACCGCGGCGAGGTGCACGCGATCGTCGGCGAGAACGGCGCAGGCAAGTCGACGCTGATGAAAACGCTCTACGGCTTGCACAAGCCGGACGAGGGCGAGATCCGGATCGACGGAGAGCCGATTTCGTTCTCCTCGCCGTCCGACGCGATCAAGGCCGGCGTCGGCATGGTCCACCAGCACTTCATGCTCGCCGACAACCTCACCGTGCTCGAGAACATCGTGCTCGGCAGCGAGCCGACGCGGTTCGGGTTCCTCGACCGTCGCCGCGCCCGCGCGAAGGTCAGGGAGATCGCGTCCGCTTACCACCTGGACGTGGACCCGGACGCGCTGGTCGAGGAGCTCGGTGTCGGTGACCGGCAGCGGGTGGAGATCCTCAAGGTGCTCTACCGGGGCGCCCGGATCCTGATCCTGGACGAGCCGACCGCGGTGCTGGTCCCGCAGGAGGTCGACGAGCTGTTCGGCAACCTCCGCGAGCTCAAGGCCGAGGGCCTCACGGTGCTGTTCATCTCGCACAAGCTGGACGAGGTGCGCGCGGTCGCCGACCGGATCACGGTGATCCGCCGCGGCACCACGGTGCGCACCGTCGAGCCGAACGAGGTCACCGCCCGCGACCTGGCCCAGCTGATGGTCGGCAGCGAGCTGCCCGAGCCGGAGCTGCGTGGTTCCACGGTCACCGACCGGGCCGTGCTGAGCGTCGAACAGCTGACCGTGCTGGCGGCGAACGGCCGCCCGGTGGTCGACGGCGTCGACCTCACCCTGCACGCCGGTGAGGTCGTCGGGCTGGCCGGCGTCGAGGGCAACGGGCAAGCCGAGCTGGTCGAGGCGATCATGGGCATGCGGCCGTCCACCGGGATCGTGCGGCTGGCCGACAAGGACATCAGCGACTGGGGCACCCGGGAGCGCCGCGAGGCGGGCATCGGGTACATCCCGGAGGACCGGCACCGCCACGGCCTGCTGCTGGACGCGCCGCTCTGGGAGAACCGCATCCTCGGTCACCAGACCCAGGCGCCGAACGTCCGAGGAGCGTTCGTCAACCGCAAGGGCGCGCGGGAAGACACCGAGCGCATCGTCCGCGAGTACGACGTCCGGACGCCCAGCGTCGACGTCTCCGCGTCCTCGCTCTCCGGCGGTAACCAGCAGAAGCTGATCATCGGCCGGGAGATGAGCCACGAGCCGGCCGCGCTGATCGCCGCCCACCCCACCCGCGGCGTCGACGTGGGTGCCCAGGCCGCGATCTGGGACGAACTCCGGCGGGCCCGCGCGGCCGGCCTCGCGACCCTGCTGATCTCCGCCGACCTCGACGAACTGATCGGGATGTCCGACACCCTCTACGTGATCCTGCGTGGCCGCATCGTGGCCCAGGTCGATCCCCACAGCGTCACCACCGAGGAGCTCGGTGCCGCGATGACCGGAGCGGGAGAAGCAGCGTGAGCCCCAAACTCCGCCTGCGCCGCATCGGGCTGATGCTGGCCGCGCCGGTCCTCGCGCTGGTTATGGCGTCCCTGCTGGTCACCGTGCTGCTCCTGGCGCTGGGCAAGGAGCCGGGCGTCGTCCTGGACGCGATGGTCCAGTCCGGCAAGCGGCCCGGCAACATCGTCGACATCGTCAACCGGGCCACGTTCCTCTACATCGCGGCGCTCGCGGTCGCGATCGGGTTCCGGATGAACCTGTTCAACATCGGCGTGGACGGCCAGTACCGCCTCGCCGCGTTCCTCGCCGCCGCGGTCGGTGGAGCGATCGTGCTGCCCGGCCCGCTGCACATCCTGGTGGTCCTGATCGTCGCGATGGCGGTCGGTGCGGCCTGGGCCGGAATCGCCGCGATCCTCAAGGTCACCCGGGGCGTCAGCGAGGTCCTCTCCACGATCATGCTCAACGCGATCGCCACCGCGGTGATCGCGTACCTGCTGCGGGACGGCATCCTCGGCGTGCTCTCCGGCAGCGGCAACGAGGTCGGCACGAAGCCGATCCCGGAGTCGGGCTGGTTCCCGTCGCTCGACCCGATCGCGCGCCCGATCATCGAGGCGCTCAGCAGCTCCGGGCTGCTCGACTCGGACACCGTGCAGAACCCGAAGCTGCCGGCGTCCAAGGAGGTCTACGGCTTCCTGGTCGTCGCAATCATCCTCGGCATCCTCTACGCGGTCCTGGTCGACCGCACCCGGTTCGGGTTCGACCTGCGCGCCACCGGCTCGTCGCCGACCGCCGCGGTGGCCAGCGGTGTGAGCGTCAAGCGGATGGTGCTCACCAGCATGCTGCTTTCCGGCGCGGTCGCCGGCCTGATCGGTATGCCGGAGTTGCTCGAGGGACGCGGCCACAACTTCTCGCTGAACTTCCCCAGCGGCATCGGCTTCACCGGGATCGCGGTCGCGCTGCTCGGCCGGAACAACCCGATCGGGATGGCGCTGGCCGCGCTGCTCTGGGGCTGGGTCGACGTGACCACGCGGTCGCTGGCGATTCTCGACCCGCCGAACGACACCTCGGACAAGGTCGCGTCGATCGTCCAGGCGTTGATCGTGTTCTGCGTCGTCATCGCGTACGTCGTCGTGAACCGGTGGGCGAAGGCTGCGGAGGCACGGCAGGTGGCGCAGGAGCTGGCCTCCGGCCACGACCTCTCCACCGAGGAGCCGGTGCCCGCCGCGGTCGGTTCCGCCGCGTCGAAGACCGATGCGGACGCGTCGCCGCCCGCCACCGCAGGCGGCTCTCCGGAGCCGGGGGAATCGCCGGGCGCGAAGCGCTCGGACGATGAGGGCACCGAGCGGGAGGGGGGACGATGAGCCTCATCGATACGGGGACCGCACCGGCACCCGCCGGCCCGGCCCAGCCCGCGCGCATGAGCCGGGCCCGCATCTACTACATCGTGATCGCGGTCATCTTCGCGTTCTTCATCGTCCGTGCCCTGCTCGGTGCCGACGACCTCACCTCGGCCGGTGCGATCCGGGCGGCGCTGCAGCTCGCGGTGCCGATCGGCCTCGCGGGTCTGGGCGGTGTCTGGACCGAGCGCGCCGGCGTCACGAACATCGGCCTCGAGGGCATGCTCATCGTCGGCACGCTCTTCGGGGCCTGGGCCGGCTACCAGTGGGGGCCGTGGAGCGGCGTCGTCGTCGGCCTCTTCGCCGGCGCGGTCGTGGGTGCGCTGCACGCGATCGCCACGGTCGTTTTCGCGGTCGACCAGATCGTCTCCGGCGTCGCGATCAACATCCTCGCGGTCGGCGTCGGTGGCGTGCTCGGCAAGGTGTTCTTCGAGGGCAAGGAGGCTGCCAGCGAGCGGCAGTCGCCGCCGATCCCGGACATGGGTACCTGGTCGATCCCGGGGATCGACGGTCCGCTCGGTGACCTGGAAGCCAAGCACTGGGTGGTGCTCTCCGACCTCGCTGGCATCCTGCGCGGCATTTTTGTCGGGCTGTCGCCGCTGACCGTGCTCGCGATCGCGCTGGTGCCGCTGAGCTGGCTGATTCTCTGGCGGACCGGGTTCGGTCTGCGGCTGCGCTCCTGCGGTGAGAACCCGGTCGCGGCGGAGACGCTCGGCGTCAACGTCTACCGGACGAAGTTCCTGGCGGTCGTCATCTCGGGTGCGTTCGCGGGCCTCGGTGGCGTCTACCTGGTGACGGTCTCCAGCGGCACGTACCTGGAGGGCCAAGTCGGCGGGCGTGGCTTCATCGGCCTCGCCGCGATGATCTTCGGTAACTGGACACCGCTGGGCACGGCCGCCGGTGCGCTGCTGTTCGGCTACACCGACGCGCTGCGCTTGCGGTCGGACGACTCGTCGGTGCCCGCGCTGCTGGCGTTCGCGGCGGTCGCGCTGATCTTCCTGGCGCTCCGGCAGATGTGGCGGATCTACCGGACCGACGGTCCGAGCGCTCTGCTCCGTCGCCTGAGCCCGAGCGCGGTCTGGCTGGTTGCGGTCGGCGTCTTCGCCGGCTTCGTCGCGCTGGGCGTCTCGGCGGCCGACGGGTGGGGCACCACCGGCATCGTCACGCTGGGGATCCTGATCGCCGCCGGGTTGGGTTACGTCGGTGTCCGACTGGGTCGACGCACCGAGGCGGGCCCGTTGACGCTGTACCTGCCGACCGCGGTGGTGCTCGGCGTGCTCACGTTGACCGGGTTCGAAGTGCCCAACCAGTTCGTCGGGGTCACACCCAACATCGTGACGCTGCTTGTGCTGGCGTTCGCGACCCAACGCCTCCGAATGCCCGCGGCCGACGGCCTTCCGTACCGAAGAGGTGAGGGCTCGTGACGATCGACTGGGACGCGTTGCGGAGTGCGGCTACGGCGGCGATGGAGAAGGCGTACGCGCCGTACTCCAAGTTTCCCGTCGGCGTCGCCGGGCTGGTCGACGACGGGCGGATCGTGGTCGGCTGCAACGTCGAGAACGCGTCGTACGGCCTGGGGCTGTGCGCCGAGTGCGGCATGGTGTCGGCGCTGGCGGCCTCCGGCGGAGGCCGCCTGGTCGCGGTCGCGTGCGTCGACCGGTCCGGGAATCGGCTGATGCCGTGCGGCCGCTGCCGCCAGCTGCTCTGGGAGCACGGCGGGCCGGACTGCCTGCTCGACACGGTGTCGGGAGTCCGCCCCATGCGGGAGGTGCTTCCCGACGCGTTCGGCCCGGACGACTTGCTGACCCGGTGAACGCCGTGCATGCGTGGCGCGACGCTGCTGGGCTGAATTCGGGCGGCCGCTCCCGCGTACGATCGTGGGCCGGGTGACTGCAGCCTTTTCGACCGGCGCCTGCTGAGGTCGGGGACCTTCGAGAGGGCCGGAGGTTGAGAAGGTTCACGGAGCGGAGGCAGGCGTGCACTTCACGGCAGTCGATGTGATTCGGGCAAAGCGCGACGGCGCTGCCCTCACCGACGCGCAGATCGACTGGGTGATCGACGCCTACACCCATGGCCGGGTCGCCGAGGAGCAGATGGCCGCGCTGGCGATGGCGATCCTGCTGCGCGGGATGGACCGCCGCGAGATCACCCGCTGGACGGCCGCGATGATCGCCAGCGGCGACCGCATGGATCTGAGTGGCGTTTCGCGTCCGACGGTGGACAAGCACTCCACCGGCGGCGTCGGCGACAAGATCACGCTGCCGCTGGCACCGCTGGCCGCTGCCTGTGGTGCGGCGGTGCCCCAGCTCTCCGGCCGCGGCCTCGGACACACCGGAGGGACGCTCGACAAGCTGGAGTCGATACCCGGCTGGCGCGCCCGGCTGAGCACCGAGGAGTACCTCGCGCAGCTCGCGTCCGTCGGCGCGGTGGTGTGCGCGGCCAACGACACGCTGGCTCCGGCCGACCGCAAGCTGTACGCGCTGCGCGACGTGACCGGCACGGTCGAGTCGATCCCGCTGATCGCCTCGTCGATCATGAGCAAGAAGCTCGCCGAGGGCGCGTCCGCGCTGGTGCTCGACGTCAAGGTCGGGTCCGGCGCGTTCATGAAGACCGAGGCGCAGGCGCGTGAGCTGGCCGAGACGATGGTCGCGATCGGATCCGACCGCGGCGTCCGGACGGTCGCGCTGCTGACCGCGATGGACACGCCGCTGGGGTACGCGGTGGGGAACGCGCTGGAGGTCGTGGAGAGCGTCGAGGTGCTGGCCGGCGGGGGCCCTGCCGACGTCGTCGAGCTCACGGTCGCGCTGGCCCGTGAGATGGTCGCCGCGGCGGGGCTGGACGTCGATCCCGCCGAGGTACTGGCCTCCGGGAAAGCGATGGACACCTGGCGGGCGATGATCAGCGCGCAGGGCGGTGACCCGTCCGCGCCGCTGCCGGTCGCACCGGTCACCGAGGTGGTCCGCGCCGAGCGGGACGGCGTCGTGACCCGGCTCGACGCGTTCGCTGTGGGAGTCGCCGCCTGGCGTCTGGGCGCGGGCCGCGCACGCAAGGAGGACGCCGTCTCGGCGTCCGCGGGCGTCCGGCTGCACCGCCGTGAGGGCGATCGGGTCGCCGCGGGCGACCCGATCCTGGAACTGCACACGGAGGACGCCGACCGGATCCCGCCCGCCCTCGAAGTTCTGTCTGCCGGGTTGGTCGTCGGCGCGCCGGATACCGCGGTGCTCGCCGGACCGCTGGTGCTCGGCCGGATCGGCGGTTGACCGTGCTGCGTCACCCCGGCCGCCCCAGAAGGGGGTGACGATGGCGAACGACCCCGACCCCGACCTCGGTACGGTCGCCGTGCCCGACGTCGACACCGCGACGCCGGCCGTGGCCGCACCGCTGGCGCAGGGGACGCAGTCCGGCCGGGCCGCGCCCAAGCGGCGCGCTGGTGCCGAGCCCGACCCCGAGCCGGAGGGTCAGACGACCCCGGCTCCGGATCCGGTGATGATCCGCGCCGCGACGCTCGCCGACCTCGCGGACCTCGGCTTTCCGCCGCCGCCGGACGGTTATCCGCTGGTCTGGGAGCCCGGGGACGCGGTGGCGCTGCGGCCGACCGCGGAGATCCTGGCGCGCTGCGCGGTGCTCAACGCGGTGCTGGCCGGCGTGTTCGGTGCTCCGCCGGAACTGACCTGCGGCTGGCTCGAACGCAACGACCTGGTCGACGCGGTCACCGCGCCCGAGTGGGAGTTCCTGTCCGAGCGCAAGGGCTCGGGTGACCTCTACGGGCTGCACGTCGAGGCGCTGTGGGCGTTCGCCTGGGTGCTCGGGGTCGGTGAGGACCTCGATCCGGGCCGGTACTGCGGCGAGGGCCTGGCGGCCTGGCTGCCCGATATCGGCGCCGGTGAGTCGTTCGGTGCGTGGCAGGGGCGGGCCGGCGTTCGTCCCCGTCCGGCCGCCGAGGTCGCCGCGCTGCTCGATCTGCATTACTGCCTCGACTGGGGGCACGTGCAGGCGTTGATGAACGACGAGCCTCCGCCTGGGGTGACGCTACCGTACGTGATCGGCCAGAGACGCTGGGCATTGGAATGGGCAGTCACCTTCCGCGGTCCGTACCATCCCGCGCCGCCGCGCTGGGACGAGGTTGATCTGGCAAGTTGAAAAGCCTCCGCAGGTAGACCTTGCCTCTCTAGAGTGGCAAGGCGGCGCGGTGCTCCCGGGACTTTCGCGCCAGAAGTTAACCGGAGGGATGCGAACAGTGACGGGGACCAGCCGTCCGGCCGATCCACCGACGGGACGAGCGCATCGCGCGTTCCTCCCCCTCCTCGCGATTGCCGGGCTGCTCCTGGCCGCGTGCGGGCAGGGAACCGCAGGCGGAGAGGACCGGAGCACCGCCGGGCCGACCGGCGAAGACACGTTGAGCTCCAGCCTCGTCGCGTATCACGGCGTTCCGATCGGTGGCCGGTTCATCGACGCCGACCGGGGCGCGCTGGTGCGCACCCGGTGCACCGCCGAGAGCTGCGGCTACCAGCTGCTCCAGACCTCCGACGGCGGTCAGACCTGGTCCGCGTCGACCGTGCCCGGTGCCCCGGTGACCAGCGCGCCGCTCGACGACGCGCACGCCGTCGTCCTACCCGGCGGCCAAGTGGTCACCGAGATCCAGGTGGCGGCCGATCGTCCGGCCCGGCACACCACGGACGGCGGCAAGACGTGGCCGGCGCAGAGCGCGGCACCGGTGGGCGCGACCGCCGAGGTGCCGAACGACGGCACGCTGGTCGGCTGGTGCGCCCAGAGCGTCGACTGCACCGAGCCGTTCCTCCGGGTGATCAAGGTGAACGGGACGTCGTCCTCGTTCGGGCCGCCGCCGGCCGAACTCGCCGAGACGGTCAGCGCCACCCGCGACGCCGAGGGCTCGATCTGGGTGCAGGGACGGGACGGCGTCGGGCGGGTACTGCTCGCGGTCAGTCGCTCCAACGGCGAGAACTGGACGGTCAACCGGGTGCCGGCGCCCGCGGCGGCGACGGTGGAGATCGCCGCGGTCGGCGAAGCGGCGTGGGTGCTCTCGGCGACCGCGCCGGAGAGCGGCACCGGGGACACCGGTGAGACGACCACGGGCCGCAAGATGCGCCAGTCGCTGCTCTACAGCGCGAACTCCGGGGCGGCGTTCGACAGCGTGAAGCTCGCCGAGGAGTACCGGGTCAACGCCGACAGCGGCATCGGGATCACCGAGTCCGGTGACGCGGTGATCTCGTCCGACGGTCGGGTCGCGGTGGTGTCCCCCGACGGTCAGGTCACCCCGGTCAAGGACGTCCAGGGCGCCGTCTACGACCTCGGTGCCCAGATCCTCGTCTACGGCCCCGGTGGCAGCTGGGTCTCCTCCGACGCGGTCACTTGGAAGCCGCTCCCCAAGGGTTAGGGCGGCCGCTAGCTCCAGGGCGGGAGTTCGGGGAGGTCGCCCGAGATGGTGAGCGCGGGAGCGGCGAGCCCGACGCGGCCGACCAGCCAGGCCAGGATCGCGGCGTCCGGACCGTCGAGCGTCGCGACGACGTCCCCCGTACCGAAGCGGCTCGGCCCCACCTGCACCGCCGCGTTCGACGGCAACCGGCCGGGCAGCTTCGCCAGCTCGTGCGGCAGGTGGCAGGCCACGAACTCCTCCGGCCACGACTCGATCGTGTAGACGTCCATCCCCAGGTCGATGTGGTGGATCTCGACCTCGCGCCAGCGCGACCAGGCGCACCGGGACGCCGGGTACGCGCCGGTCGGGAACTGGACCTGACGGCCCCACGTCGGTGCGGTCATCCGCGCGAACGCGTGCACCACCTGGATGTTCGCTGAGTAGACCTCGTCCGCCAGATCGTTCGCGCTGCTCTGCGCGCCGAGCTCGATCTCCGCCTCGCGCACGGTGGGTCCGCCCGGGTAGGCGGCGACCGGCCGTTGGGTGAGCACCCCGTCGATCAGCCGCACCATCGCTTCGCCGCCGCGCGCGACGTGCGCGACCACGTGTCCGCGGGTCCAGCCAGGGAGGACGGAGGGTTCACGGATCTCCGCGTCGGTGAGGGTGGCGAGTGTGGCGGCGAATCTCTCCTGCGCCAGCGGGACGTTCGCAACGGCGGCGGGGAGGTCGTACGTCGACGTTGTCACCCGGCACATCCTGCCCTGACCGACACACTCGGTGCAGGACCGTTTTACCGATTCTCGCCGAACGGTCGAGCTTGCGCGTCGACTGACGGGTATCCGCCCCCAGACGGGGCACTGAAATGCCGCCGTTCGCGGGTATTGGCGGCTCCGGTCGGGGGTGTCGGCGCGTCAGTCTCGTGCAGCCGCACCACTGAGGACAGCAGGCTCCGGAGTGGACTCCGCGGCCACCGGGGGTGTGGACGGCGCCTCCCGCAGACCGAACCGGTCGTAGACCTTCCGCAGCGGACGCGGCGCCCACCAGTTCGCCCGGCCGAGCAGCGTCATCGTGGCCGGAACCAGCAGGCAGCGGACGATCGTCGCGTCGATCAGCACCGCGACCACCAGGCCGACGCCGATCTGCTCGACCGTGCCGATGTCACCGAGGACGAAGCAGGAGAACACGATCACCATCGCGATGGCGGCCGAGGTGATGATCTTGCCGGTCCGCTGCAGCCCGGACCGCACCGCCGCGTCGTTCGACTTCCCGGAGTCGTACTCCTCCTTGACCCGGGCCAGCAGGAACGTCTCGTAGTCCATCGACAGGCCGAACGCGAACACGAAGATCACGATCAGGACGCCGGGGTCGAGGCCGGGGTTGACCAGCAGGTCCAGCGGGCCGGCGCCCCAGCCCCACTGGAAGGCGGCGACCATCGCGCCGAACGTCGCGCCCATCGACACCAGGTTCATCAGCAGCGCCTTGATGGGCACGACCACCGAGCCGGTCATCAGGAACAGCAGCACGAACATCGCCAGCGCGATGACACCCGCGGCGAGCGGAAGGTCTCGCTTGTAGAGCTCCAGCTCGTCGGCGAAGTACGCGGACTGGCCGGTCACCCACGACTCGCCACCGTCCGGACGGTCGGCCCGTAGGCGCTCCACCAGCTCACGGGCGGCCGGCCCGCTGGCGTCCCCGCGAGTGTCGATCGACACCACGGACGTGCCGGGACGCAGCTGCTCGGCTTCCCCGATCCGGCGGACCTCCGGGTCGTCGGCGAAGCCGGCGGCCCACTGGTCGAGCGCGGCGGCGTCCACCCGAGCCACCACCGAGAGCGACGGCGCCTCCTGGCGGCCGAAGCGGCTGTCCAGCGTGTCGAGCACCCGGCGGGACTCGATCGACGTCGGGATCTCGCCGAGCCCCGGCGAGCTGATCTTCGTCGAGAACACCGGGATCGCGGCCAGGAGCAGCACGGCCAGCGAGCCCACCAGGACGATCAGCGGACGGCGCTGGACACCCCTGGCGACCGCGGCGAACACACCGCGCTCGGGCTTGACGTGCCGGGCCTTGCGGAACCGGCTGGTACCGGCCGGGGTGATCCGGCGGCCGATCAGGCGGAGCATCGCCGGCACCAGCGTCACCGCGGTGAGCATCGTGACCAGCGCGATCGAGATGCCGGCCGCGCCGATCGCCTGCATGAACGGCATCTGGACGACGACCAGGCCGGCGAACGCCGCCATCACGGTCATCGCGGAGAACGCGACCGTTCGACCGGCCGTGCCACCGGCGCGGTGGATCGCCTCTTCGCGCAGTGCCAGCGGCAGGATCGGCTTGCCGACCCGCACCTTCTTGGCGTTCAGGTCGGGGCCGGCAGCGGCGACCAGCGCGGCCAGTTCCTCGCGGTACCGGGAGACCACCAGCAGGCCGTAGTCGATCGAGAGACCGAGCCCGAGCAGCGTGACGACGGTGACCGTGTCACTGCCCAAACCGACGAACTTCGAGAAGCCCCAGAGCGTCAGCATCGCGGTGGCCACCGAGGCGATCGCGCCGATGATCGGCAGCCCGGCGGCGATGAACCCGCCGAACACCACGATCATGAACAGCAGCGTCAGCGGCAGCGAGATGAGTTCCGCGGTGGTCAGATCGCTCTCCACCGCCTCGTTGATCTCGCGGCCGAGCAGCTGGTCGCCGCCGAGCTCGAGCTTCGCGCCCGACAGGCCGTCGTCGATCCGGTCGAGCCGCTTGCTCACCGCCTCGACCGAGCTGTCCTCGACCTCTTCGTCGAGGTCCTTCTCGTAGTGGACGACGACCAGCAGCGCGCGCTTGTCCTGGGAGATCAGCGTCGGGCCGGCGGAGTACGGGGTGTCGACCCGGGTCACTCCCTGCTCACCGCGGACGTCCGCGGCGGCCTGCTCGACCGCGGCCTTCGTCGCGGCCGCGTTCGGGTCGACCCGGTCGATGACCGCGATGACCGAACCGCCCTCGGTCTCCGCTTCCTCGAGGACGTCGCCCCCGGTCACCGACTCGAACTTGACGTCGTTGCGGTCCTGGTCGAGGGACTCGAAGACCGGCCCGCTCGCGAAGACACCGCCCACGATCGCGAAAACCCAGACGGCCACAACTAGTAAGCGATGCCGGAAACAGAATCGACTCAACCGACCGAACATCCGTCTACCCCTCCGTGCCCCGCACCCCCGCCGGGCGCGTCGGGGCTAACCCTCTCGGAGCAGCCCTGTTGCGGGCATCAGGTAGCCACCCTGATTCGACCCCGGGCTCCAGGGGTCTCGGGCCTAGGGGCGACCCCCTAATACGGAGGTATCGATACCGAAGTATGAGTGCGGCGAGCGACCGGCTCGGTGTGACGGCCGGATGAACGGGCACGGCCCGTTCCGCAACGAACGCGCAACGACATCGTGCCTGCTCACCGCGCGTGAGGTCTGGATGCCGGGCTGGGATAGCCTCTGCGAGCATGAGTGATCCGTTGGCCTACTCCGACATCGTTCGGGCTCCCAAGGTGCTGCTGCACGACCACCTCGACGGAGGGCTCCGGCCGCGGACCGTCGTCGAGTTGGCTGGCGAGACCGGGTACCGCGACCTCCCCACCACCGACGTCGACGAGCTCGGGGAGTGGTTCCGGGTGCAGGCCGACTCCGGTTCGCTGGTCCGGTATCTGGAGACGTTCAGCCACACCGTCGGCGTCATGCAGACCAAGGACGCGTTGAGCCGCGTCGCCGCCGAGTGCGCGTACGACCTGGCGCTCGACGGTGTGGTCTACGCCGAGGTGCGGTTCGCGCCCGAGCTGCACATCGAGCAAGGCTTGACGCTCACCGAGGTCGTCGACTCGGTTCTGCACGGTTTCGAGGCCGGTGCCGCGGAGGCCGCCGCTGAAGGCCACACGATCCGGCTGGGGACGCTGCTCACCGCGATGCGGCACGCGGCACGGTCCCGCGAGATCGCCGAGCTGGCGGTCGCTTACCGGGACGCGGGCGTCGCCGGCTTCGACATCGCCGGCGCGGAAGCGGGCTTCCCGCCCACCCGTCATCTGGACGCCTTCCAGTACATCAAGCGCGAGAACGGCCACTTCACCATCCACGCGGGCGAGGCGTTCGGGCTGCCGAGCATCTGGGAGGCCCTGCAGTGGTGCGGCGCCGACCGGCTGGGCCACGGCGTCCGGATCGTGGACGACATCGAAAGCCCCGCGGCCGACGGCGGTTCGCTGCCCGACGTCGACCCCAGGGACGGGGTAGTGCGCCTCGGACGGCTGGCCGCCTACGTCCGGGACAAGCGGATACCGCTGGAGATGTGCCCCTCGTCGAACATCCAGACCGGGGCAGCGCCGTCGATCGCCGAGCACCCGATCGGGTTGCTGCGTGACCTGCGCTTCCGGGTCACGGTGAACACCGACAACCGGCTGATGAGCAACACGTCGATGTCGAAGGAGTTCGCGCTGCTCTCCGAGGCGTTCGGGTACGGCTGGGCCGACCTGCGCTGGTTCACGGTCAACGCGATGAAGAGCGCGTTCCTGCCCTTCGACGAGCGGCTACGGCTGATCGAGGACGTGATCAAGCCCGGCTACGAAGAACTTGTGGGTTCGTGACCGCTAGCGCGGGAGTCGCTCGCCGAACGGGCGTGCGGCTCTGGAACGGAGTTCTCTGGCTGTCGGTGGCGGGCCTCGTGGCCTGGCTGCTGGTCCGCGGTTTCGGGTTCGACCATCGGACGCCGTTCGCGCAGCTGGTCTCGTTCACGCCGTACGTCGCCGTGTGCTCGCTGGTGCCGTTGGCGGCGGCGCTGGTCACCCGCGCGTGGCGGATCGCGGTGGTGACCGGGATCGTGGTGGCCGTGTTCGCGGCGTTCGTCGTGCCTCGGGTGGTGCCCCGGGGCGCCCCGGACGGCGTCCGGCTGACCGTGATGGCGTTCAACACGAAGATCGGCGCGGGCTCCGTGGAGGAGGTCGCCGCGCTGGTCCGTCGGGAGAAGCCGGACGTGCTGACCGTCCAGGAGCTCACGCCGGAGTGGGCCGCTCGCTTCGCGGCGTTGGAGCTGTTCCCGTACTCGGCGCTGCGGGCGCTGCCCGGTGCCGCCGGGACCGGCATCTGGGCGAAGCACCCGCTGACCGACGCGCGGACGGTCGACCCGAAGTCGGGGTTCGACCAGACGTTCGCGGTGCTGCGCCGGCCGGGGAAGCCGCCGGTGGAGGTGGTGAGCGCGCACCCGCGTCCGCCGACGATCCGGCCGGAGGACTGGGGATCGCCGCGGCGGTGGGTCGGAGATCTCGAGCGACTGCCGGCGGCGTCGGACTCCGGGCCGGTACGGGTGATGGCCGGCGATTTCAACGCGTCCCTGGACCACTCGCCGTTCCGGGAGCTCGTCGACACCGGGTACGTGAGTGCCGCGGTCCAGGTCGGGAAGGGACTCGTCCCGACCTGGCCGATGAACGGGAACCATGCGCCGCCGGTGACGATCGACCACGTGCTGGTCGATTCACGCGGCGGCGCGTCGTCGTTCGATGCGTACACAGTGGCCGGCTCCGACCACCGCGCCATCATCGCCGACCTGGTGATTCCCTCCTAGGCCCGCGCAGCAGGGCTTCTTCGCTCTGACCTGGAGCCCGTCGAGGACGAGGCTGGCGTCCGATCGTGAGGCCGTCGCGACCTGGTGTGTGTCTCAAGGCCTCGTGATCGGCCGTCGGGCTCGCCCCCTCGGCGGGCCGCTCACTCAGAAGGGATCATGGCCCAGGCGATGAGATAGATGAGGAACTGCGGCCCGGGGAGCAGACACGAGAGGACGAAGAGCAGGCGGACCGTGTTGGCGGACATCCCGTAGCGGCGACCGATCGCGGCGCACACCCCGGCGAGCCACCGGTCGTTCCGCGGACGGGCGAGGCGACGGCCGTAGGACACCGAAGACATGGGGGCACCTTCTTCTCACGGGGGCCTTCGTGAGGCCGGTGGATTTCGGCGGGCGGATCACCGCGCCGATATCCACGGTGCGCCCCGTGCCGCGCCGATACCTCGGCCAGGAGTCGGATTCCCGTGTCCGGGCTAACCCCGGGACGTGCTGGGCCGTTGCTCAGGGCTGCTAGGCCGTGCCTCAAAGGTTCCGGCCGCCGTGGCCACGGTCCAGGCGGCGGTCCGGCAAGGCGGAGGTTCGTCCGGATGCCGCCGTCGTATCCGGACGAGCCGACAACGCGGCCGGTCGTCGTCTGGACCGCGGCCACGGCGGGTTGCTGGCCTTTGAGACACGGCCTGGCGCGCAGTGCCGATGGGCTGCCCTGGCGGCGGCCCTGAGCGTGGCGCTCGGCTACTGCTCGAAGATGCCGAACACGTTGCCTGCCGGGTCGCGGAAGCGCGCGGTCACCTCCGGAGCGTCCGCTCCGATCGGCTGGATCACTTCGCCGCCGTGCTGAACCAGCGCCGCGATCGTCTTCTCGACGTCGTCCACCATGATGTAGATCAGCAGGCCGGGCTCGGACGCCGGCGGCCGCCCGGTGACCCACACTCCACTGACCTCGCCGACCGTGTCGTCGAACGCGAGCGCGCCGTCACCCCGCCGACGCAGCGCCCATCCGAAGACCCGGCTGTAGAAGTCGCCTGACTGCCGTACGTCGACGGCCGGAATCTCGAGATAGCAGAGCTTGCCGTTGGCCAATGTGGGCATCGCCGCTCCGTAACCGTCGTTTTCGGACCGTACGCCGATAAGTGTGCCGTTCCGCACGCTGTATCGGGCGCTGTCGTCCGTGAAGTGCCATGAAATACCGATGTTCTCGGCTGACTCACGTACGCCGCACCCGTTCGGCTCAGGAATCGAGGCGACGCAGGCGTAGCACGGTGCCGGGTGGCGCTTGCGCGGCCAGCCACAGATCGTCGGGATCGACCACGCCGATCACTGGATATCCGCCGGTGACCGGGTGGTCGGCGAGGAAGAGCACCGGACCGGACGGTGGAATCTGCAACGCACCGGCCACCATGCCCTCGCTCGGCAGCTCGTCGGAGACCGCGCGGGCCAGCGGCGGCCCGTCCAGCCGGGCACCGACCCGGTCGCTCTGCGGTGTGACGGTCCAGCCGGTGACGTAGAGGGTCTCGACGGCCTCCGGGGTGAACCAGTCTTCGCGCGGCCCCGGGTGCACCCGCAGCACCGGCTCCGGCGGAATCTCCGGCTCGACGACCTGCCGGGCCGCGAATCCGGCCCGTACGCCGTCGAGGTCGAGTTCGCCGTCCGAGACCCAGGTGTCCTCGCGCTCGGCGCGGTCCGTGGCCACTGGGCGGCCGGATGCGTCCGGGCCGGCGTCGTCCGACGGGCGGGCACCGCCTGACCCGAGCGGAAGACGGTCGCCGTCGCGGACACGTGCCGGGCCGAGCCCGGACAGCGTGTCGGTGCTGCGGCTGCCGAGCACCGGCTCCACCGCGACGCCGCCGGCGACGGCCAGGTACGCGCGAACGCCGGCGCGAGCGGCGTCCACCCGGATTTCGGCACCGGCGGGAACCCCGACCGCGGCACCGTGGGGCACCGGAACCCCGTCCACCGACAGCCGGCAGCGCGCCCCGGTGAGCGCGATCACGACGTCCGCATCGGGCACGGCCACGAGACCGCCGAGGGTCACCTCCAGCGCCGCCGCGGAGGCGGCGTTGCCGACGAGCGCGTTCGCGCGCGTCAGCGCGGGCAGATCGGCGGCGCCGGACCGCGGGACGCCCACGTGGGCCCAGCCGGGGCGGCCCCGGTCCTGGACGGTCGTGAGCGGGCCCCCGGACCGGATCGTCAGCACGGACCGGATCGTCAGCACGGACCGGATCGTCAGCACGGGGTGAACCGCACCCGGTCGCCGGGGGAGAGCAGTGCGGGCGGGTCGGCGGCCGCGTCCCAGAGGGTCTGGTCGGTGCGACCGATCAGCTGCCAGCCGCCGGGGGAGGGGCGCGGGTACACGCCGGTGAAGTCCCCGGCCAGACCCACCGCGCCGACCGGTACCCGAGTCCGCGGCGAGCTGCGGCGCGGGACGCGCAACGGCTCCGGGAGCCCGGTGAGGTAGCCGAAGCCGGGTGCGAACCCGGTGAACGCGACCGTGTAGACCGCGCCGGTGTGCAGCGCCACGACCCCGTCCACGTCGACGCCGGCCAGGGCGGCGACGTCCTCGAGGTCGGGGCCGTCGTACCGGACACAGATGGTCAGCTCCCGGCCGACCTGCTCCGGCGCTTCGTCCGGACGCCACGCCGCTGCCCACCGGAGATCCGGGGCCTGGCCGGGACTGGTGCGCACCAGCACGGTGCGCGCCCCCGGGACGACGTCCTCGATCCCGGGCAGCGCACGCCGGACGATCTCCGCCCGCAGCGCCGCCGGGTCGCTGGTCTCGATCAGTTCGGCGTCCCGACCCATCCGGCTCATGCGTGGGTTGTTCGGCTCAGTCGTGCCACTCGACGGACGAGGTGATCCGGCCGATGACGCTCCGCCAGGCGAGCGCGACCTGCTCGGCGCCGATCCTCTTGAGCTTGCGGCGGCCGAAGAACCCCTTGGCGCGCAGGGCCTCGTCCAGATCGTCGAGCGGACTGCCGGGGGCGAGGACGGCCTCGACCTCGGCGAGTTCCAGCGCGTACGCCAGGTCGCGGGCGAGCTCACCGGCGCCGATGATCAGGTCGCGCTCCCACACGTCCCGGCCGCCGCGGAGGTTCTCGACCACGAGGTCGAGTTCGTAGCGGTCCTCGTCGTCCGGGACGACCAGGTCGGGGGTGATCGTCTCGACCAGTTCCGCCCAGCTCTCGCTGTCGGCCAGGTCGTGGACGGCACCGGACTTCACGAACGCGACGAGCGACTCCGGCTCGTGGAAGAGGTGGAGCTTGCCTGCGGTGGCGAGGAACACCGCCTCTTCCTCGCCGGCGGCGACCCGGGCTCGGCCGGGCTCCTCGTCGAGTGGCTCCTCGTCGTCGAGCGCGGTTTCGTCGTCGAGGTCGTCGTCGAGGTCGTCGTCGAGGTTGCTGTCGCGGGTGCGGCGGCGCTCGTCCTTGTCGTCGTCCTCGTCCTCGGCGGAGTCGCGGGCGGGGCGATCGTCGTCGTCCTCGTCCGTGTCGTCGGCGTCCCCGGCGGCGAGCGCTTCGGCTTCGAGCTCCTCGTCGATGTCGTCGTCGACCGGCTCCTCTTCGACGACCCGGTACTGCCGGAGCGTCAGACCGACCCCGCCGCGCGGTAGCGCGATCTCGACCGGGTCGATGCCGAGCGCGGCCCAGTACTCGGCCACACGGGCCGACCGTTCACCCTCCGGCGCGTCGTCCTCGGCGGCCTCGGGTTCGTCGTCGGTCACCGCGTCCTCACGCGGTTCGACGTCCTCCGGGTGCCTGCCCGCCACGGCTCCTCCTGGGTGCGGCCGATTCGTCCGCACCTACCTTAGGGCCGATGGGCATCCGGGTGGTGAGCGCCACCCGACGAGGCTTATTCGGGCTCGGTTCGCCCGCTCGCTGTTCAGGGCTCCGATCTGCGAAGACGGGCCGCGGTGGGCCGGACCCGAATAAGTCTCGCTGTTTCAGCCGCCGTCGTTGTCGATGTCGAGTTGCGGCTCGTCGTCGTCCCACCACGCGGCGATCGCGGTCGTCTTTCCGGGGCCGGTGAACTGAATCTGCACCCGCGTCGGGCTCAGCTGTTTGACCTGCGGGGTGTAACCCGTTTCCGGGTACGTATCGATGACTATGACTCGTTCGCTGGTCCACTGGATCTTGGCCCAGCCGCCGGTGGTCGACACCGTGCTGAGGTAGTTCAGTTGCCCGTTCTCGTCTTCCCAGGTCTGCGGTGTCGGCGTGGCGGCGTTGCTGGTCTCGGCCGTCGGTCGGGGAGTAGGACTGCGGGTCTTTCCGGCCGCCGGAGGTGGACCGGTGGATCGCGGCGCGGAATCTTTCAATTCTCGCGCCGAAGGTGGATTTGACCGATCTGGGACGGCTGCATAAAGGACGAGACGAACACCAAACCACGAAACGGTCACTGCTAAGGCGGTGGTACCAAGCCAAAGCAAGGTGAGCCGTACCGCACGAGGCATACCGTCCATCCTTTCATCGGGCTACCGTGCCGGACATGCCGACCGTGTTGCTCGTCGAGGACGACCCCACGATCCGTAGCGCCCTTGTACGTTCTCTGTCAAAGGCGGGCCACGTGGTCCGTGCTGTGGGAACCGCGCTGGACGCCCTACGGGAAGTCACTTCAGCGCGTCCCGACGTAGTAATCCTCGACCTAGGACTACCCGACTTGGACGGTGCGGACGCATTGCGCATGTTGCGTGGCGTTTGTGATGTTCCAGTTGTGGTGGCGACCGCCCGTGACAACGAGCGGGAGATCGTCCGTCTGCTGAACTCCGGTGCCGACGACTACCTCGTCAAGCCGTTCTCGTTCGAGCACCTGACCGCGCGGATGACCGCGGTGCTGCGTCGGAGCAGCCCGGGTGAGGTGCGGCGTGACCCGACGCTTACCGTGGGTGGTCTCCGGATCGACCTGAACCGTCGCGAGGCGGTGCTCGACGGCGCGCCGCTCGACCTGGCGCGCCGGGAGTTCGACCTGCTCGCCTACTTGGCGGCCCGGCCGGGCACCGTGGTGAGCCGGCGGGAGCTCGTCGAGGCGGTGTGGCGCCAGCCGGCGGTCGGCGGTGACCAGACGATCGATGTGCACTTGTCCTGGTTGCGCCGCAAGCTAGGAGAGACCGCGGCTGCCCCGCGGTACCTCCGGACCGTTCGTGGGGTAGGTGTGAAGCTCGTGGATCCCACATGAGACCGGGCCACCGATGAGGCGGGCCCTCGCGCTGGTCGCGCTGGCGACCACCTCGATGGTCTCGCTGGCCTTCGTCGTGCCGCTGCTCCTGGTCGTGCATCAGATCGCCCGCGACCGGGCGATCACCGATGCCCAGCGCCAGGCGGACGCGGTGGTGTCCGTGCTGACCGCGACGACGGTCTCGCAGGACATCGAGAACGCGCTGGTGACGATCCCGGCGTGGAAGCAGGACGGCCTGGCTATCCATCTACCTAGCCAGAGCGAGCCGATCGGGACCGCGAGGGCCAAGCCTGCCGACATCCGACTCGTCCGGAACAGCGCGGACGAGTCGATCACCGCCGACGTCGACGGTGGGGTCGTCTATCTGCGGCCGACCACGCTTTCGTCCGGCGACGACACTGCGGTCATCGAGGTGTTCATCCCCTCGGAGGCGCTCAGCCGCGGGGTCACCGGTGCCTCGGTGGCGCTCATCCTGGTCGCGTTGGGGCTGGTCGTGGGTTCGGTGGTGGTCGCCGACCGGTTGGCAGCGAAAGTCGTCGGTGCGACCCGAAATCTCGCGGCGGTGGCGCGCGCGTTCGGTGACGGCAACCTGGAGGCCCGGGTCGAGCCGTCCGGTCCACGGGAGCTGTCCGAGGCCGGCGTCTCGTTCAACACGATGGCCGATCGGGTCGTCGCCACACTGGACGCCGAGCGCGAACTCGCCGCCGACCTGTCGCATCGCCTCCGAACACCGCTGACGGCCCTCCGGCTGGACGCCGAAGCGCTGGACGACGGCGTGGACGCCGCCCGCATCCGGGAGGCCGTCGCAACGCTGGAGCGCGAGGTCGACGTCATCATCCAGACCGCGCGCCGGCCGCTCTCCGAGCGCGGCCCGGAGTGGTGCGACCTGGCCGAGGTGGTCGCGGACCGGGTCGACTTCTGGGGCGCCCTCGCGGAGGACGAGCACCGCGACTGCCGGCTGGCCGGCGTCGGGCGGCGGGTGCCGGTCGGGGTGTCCCGTACCGAGCTGGTGTCGATCGTCGACGTGTTGCTGGGCAACGTGTTCCGGCACACCGCGCCGGGGGTGGCGTTCGCGGTCAGCGTGCTCGTGCTGCGCGGGCCGGTGGCCGCCCTGGTCGTCGAGGACGCCGGAACCGGTATTCGCCACCCACGGATGGCCGTGCGGCGGGGGAACAGCGGCGGTGGCTCGACCGGCCTCGGCCTCGACATCGTGCGTCGGGTGGCGGAGGCCGCCGGAGGTTCGATCCGAATCGACACGAGCCCGATGGGCGGAGCCCGAATCCGCGTCGACCTGGCGATGCTCGACCCGGCGGTGTTCGGACACGGTCGCGGTGGCGTCATGCCGGACCGAAAAGACACCGATCGTTCGTGGCCGGATGTGCCTCGTGGGACGGGTGATTATCGGCCATTGCACCGGGCGGTCGGAGCCTTGAGGGCAATGCGGAAGACGCGGGTTAACTCGCGATCAGAGAGACCTTAACGAAACCTCAAAGGGCTTCCGACTGGTCAGCAGTGCATCGTAACGTTCAGTTGTCAGACACCCCGCGAACCGACGCCGACCCCCCGGGCGCCGGACGCAACCGAAGCGCGGTGGGACAGGGCAGGCTTAGATCCCCCCGTCCCACCGCGTAAGGTTTTTCTGGGGCATTTCCGTCGCACTATTTCCGCCGGTATTATCGCTGCTCGCGGGGCGACGAGTGGCCAGCGGTTTCCGCGGGCCACGCGCGCAGGGTGAGGACGGCGATCGTTTCGAGCTCGGAGCGAGTCGCGCCGTCGCGAGCCTGCTGGGACATGCCCTGAATTGCGACGCCGGTGAGGCGCGCCAGGGCCCCGGAATCGGTATCGGTCGGCAAAATTCCGGCGTCGACGTCGTCTTGGATTCGGCGCGATATCACGGCGATGTTCGCATTCCGGCGATCCCGGAGCAGCTGCTCGACGTCGGCTGAATCGGGCCCGCAATTCGTGGCTGCACTGACCACGAGACACCCCGGGGGGTGGTGTGGCGCGGTGTATTCCGCCGCGGCCTCCCACAGCATTCGAGAGACCGCCGCGCGGGCGGTGTTTTCCTCTTCCAGTGCCCGCGCCGTAAATGCACCGTGCGTCCGGCTGTAAACGTCGACGACTTCGCGAAACAGCGTCTTCTTGTCCCCGAATGCCGCATAAAGACTCGGCGCGCCGATGCCCATCCGCTTGGCGAGCGTCGAGATCGGCGTCGCCTCGTAGCCGTGGGCCCAGAACTCCTCGAGTGCGGCCTGCAGGGCGCGGTCCCGGTCGAACCCGCGTGGTCGCCCCCGCGCGGGTTGGCGGGGGGTGGGGTTCGCGGCGCCCGTGTCCGTCGTCACGGCGCTCATTCTATAGCGCTCGCTAGAGAATGTCGGCTACGGTAATTCTGTAGCGACCGCTAGAGAAAGGACCTCCCACATGGGTGCGCTCGACGGAAAGACCAGCCTCGTCACCGGCGCCAGCCGTGGAATCGGCCGGGCAATCGCCCGTCGTCTCGCCGCCGACGGCTCGCTCGTCGCCGTGCACTACGGGACGAACGCGACAGCCGCCGACGAGACGGTCGGCCTGATCCGAGCGGCCGGCGGGGAAGCGTTCCCGCTCGGGGCCGAGCTCGGTGTCCCGGGCGACGTCGAGCGGCTCTGGGACGCGTTCGACGACGCACTGGCCGCCCGGGGTGTGCCGCTCGGCGTGGACGTCGTCGTCAACAACGCGGCGATCGGATCGTCCGGTCCGCTCACGAAGACCACGGCGGAGGAGTTCGACCGAGTGTTCGCCGTCAACGTCAAGGCGCCGTTCTTCCTGGTGCAGCAGGCGCTCGACCGGATCCGCGACGGCGGGCGGATCATCAACGTCTCGTCCGGCGTCACTCGGATCGCATTACCGGAGACGCTGGCTTACTCGATGAGCAAGGGTGCGCTGAACACGTTCAGCTTCACGCTGGCGCACGAACTGGGCGTCCGGGGTATCACGGTCAACGCGGTGGCGCCCGGGATCGTGGACACGGACGTCAACGCCGATTGGCTCCGAGCCGATCCGGCCGCGCGGGCGCACGCGGCGAGCTACTCGGTGTTCGAGCGGGTGGGGGAGCCGGAGGACGTCGCCGAGGTGGTCGCGTTCCTGGCGTCCCCCGCCGCGGGGTGGGTCACCGGCCAGGTCGTCGACGCCACCGGCGGCTCGCACCTGGGCGCCGCCCCCCTCCGCTCCTGAAGGTGCCTTGCACTGACCTGGAGCCCGCCGAGGACGAGGCTGGCGTCCTCGCGCAAGGCCGCCTCGACCTTTGCGTGGTCTCAAGGCCAAACGCGAGGCCGCCAGGCTCGCCCCTCGGCGGGCCGTGCACTAGACGCCGATCGGGTGCCAGACCGTCTTAGTCTCGGTGAACGTGGTGAGGCGGCTCAGCGGCGGGTCGGCGGTGAAGTCCTCGGCGGGGTCGGGGCGGCGGACCCGCTTGAGGTTCCCCGCTGCCTGCGCCTCCCACTCCGCGGCCTGGTCGACGTCGGCGCCGGTCAGGTCGATGCCCCGCACCTCTTCGTGCGATGCCAGCCACGGCCCCAGCTCGGACACCTGCCCGGTCAGCAAGTTCACCACGCCGCCGGGCAGGTCGGAGGTGGCCAGCACCTCGGTCAGCGTCACCGCGGCCAGCGGGTGCGCGGTGCTGGCCACCACCACGCAGGTGTTGCCGGTCGCGATCACCGGCGCGACCACGCTCACCAGCCCGAGCAACGGCGCGGACGGCGGCGCCAGCACCCCGACCACGCCGGTCGGCTCCGGCGTCGAGAGGTTCAGGTACGGTCCGGCGACCGGGTTCGTCGCGCCCACGACCTGGGCGTACTTGTCCGCCCACCCCGCGTACCAAACCCACCGGTCGACCGCGGCGTCCACCGCAGCCTCGGCGCGGTCCCGGCCGATGCCTTCCGTGGTCGCCAGCTCGTCGACGAACTGCGCCCGCCGCCCTTCCAGCATCTCGGCGATCCGGTACAGGATCTGACCGCGGTTGTACGGCGTCCGGGACGCCCAGCCTCCGAACGCCTTGGCCGCCGCGACGACCGCGTCCCGGACGTCCTTCCGGGAAGCCCGCGCCACGTTCGCCACGAACGCTCCCTCCGCGTCGTTGACCGGGTACGTGCGCCCCGACTCGCTCCGCGGGAACGCGCCGCCGATGTACAGCTTGTACGTCTTCCGAACGCTCAGCCGCCCGTTGGTGCGCGCCGGCGCCGCGGCGAGCCGACTGGCCATCCCGACCCGCGGTGGGGCGGTCGGCGACGTCGGCAGCGCGTCCGCCGATACACCGGTCGTCACGATCGTCTCGGTCCGGGAAGCACGCTTCGCCGGTGCGGCCTTCTTCGCGGGCGCTGCGTTCTTCCCTGACGCGGTGGTGCGCTTCGCGGGTCGCGCGGCACTGGATTTCGCCCGCGGCCGGGCGTCGCCATTGTTGTTCGGCTGGGTCATCGGACGTAGGCCTCCAGGCCGTGGCGGCCGCCCTCGCGGCCGTAACCGGACTCCTTGTAGCCGCCGAACGGCGACGCCGGGTCGAACTGGTTGAACGTGTTGGCCCAGACCACGCCGGCGCGCAGCTTGTCGGCCATCCAGAGGATCCGGGAGCCCTTCTCGGTCCAGATACCAGCGGAGAGCCCGTACGGCGTGTTGTTGGCCTTCTCGACGGCCTCGGCGGGCGTCCGGAACGTCAGCACGGACAGCACCGGGCCGAAGATCTCCTCGCGGGCGATCCGGTGGGCCTGCGAGACCCCGGTGAACACCGTCGGCGCGAACCAGAACCCGCGGTCGGGCAGCTCGCACGGCGGCGACCAGCGCTCGGCCCCCTCCGCCTCGCCGGCCGCGGACAGCTCGCGGATCCGCTCCAGCTGCGCCGCGGAGTTGACCGCCCCGACGTCGGTGTTCTTGTCCAGCGGGTCACCGACCCGGAGCGTCGCCATCCGCCGCCGAAGCGCGCTCAGCACCTCGTCGGCCACCGACTCCTGGACCAGCAGCCGAGACCCGGCGCAGCACACGTGCCCCTGGTTGAAGAAGATCCCGTCGACGATGCCCTCGATCGCCTGGTCGATCGGCGCGTCGTCGAAGACGATGTTCGCGGCCTTGCCGCCGAGCTCGAGCGTGAGCCGCTTGCCGGAGCCCGCGATCGCCCGGGCGATCTCCCGGCCCACGTCGGTGGAGCCGGTGAAGGCAACCTTGTCGATGCCCGGATGTGCGACCAGCGCCCGCCCGGTCTCTCCCGCCCCGGTCACGATGTTGACGACGCCCGGCGGCAGCTCGGCCTGTCGGCAGACCTCCGCGAACAGCAGCGCGGTCAGCGGCGTGGTCTCGGCCGGCTTGAGCACGACGGTGTTGCCGGTGGCCAGCGCCGGCGCGATCTTCCACGCCAGCATCAGCAGCGGGAAGTTCCAGGGGATGACCTGCCCGGCCACGCCGAGCGGGCGTGGCTCTGGCCCCAGCCCGGCGTAGGACAGCTTGTCGGCCCAGCCCGCGTAGTAGAAGAAGTGCGCGGCGACCAGCGGCAGGTCGACGTCGCGGGACTCGCGGATCGGCTTGCCGTTGTCGAGCGACTCCAGCACCGCGAACTCGCGGGCCCGCTCCTGCAGCAGCCGAGCGATCCGGAACAGGTACTTACCCCGCTCCTTGCCGGGCATCGGACCCCAGACGGTGTCGAACGCCTTCCGGGCGGCGGCCACGGCTCGGTCGACATCGGCGGCACCGGCCTCGGCGACCTCGGCCAGCACCTCCTCGTCCGCCGGGTTCACGGTCTTGAAGACGCCGCTGCCGTCGGTGAACTCGCCGTTGATGAACAGCCCGTAGGAGGGGCGCAGGCTGACGACGTCGCGCGATTCGGGGGCGGGTGCGTACTCGAACATGTCAGTCCAGGGTCACGTGGTCGGAGCCGGCGTAGTGGCCGGTGGCGATCTTGCGGCGCTGCAGCAGGACGTCGTTGAGCAGGCTGGACGCACCGAACCGGAACCAGTCGGGGTCGAGCCAGTCGGGGCCGGTGATCTCGTTGACCATCACCAGGTACTTGATCGCGTCCTTGGCGGTGCGGATGCCGCCGGCGGGTTTCATGCCCACCTGGCGGCCGGTGGCGACCCGGAAGTCCCGGCACGCCTCGAGCATCACCAGCGTCACCGGCAGCGTCGCCGCGGGTGAGATCTTGCCGGTGGACGTCTTGATGAAGTCGGCCCCGGCGAGCATCGCCAACCAGGACGCCCGGCGGACGTTGTCGTAGGTGACCAGCTCGCCGGTCTCCAGGATCACCTTGAGGTGGGCGTCGCCGCAGGCCCGCTTCGTCGCGACGATCTCCTCGAACACCTGGCCGTAGCGGCCGGAGAGGAACGCGCCCCGGTCGATCACCATGTCGATCTCGTCGGCGCCGGCCGCGACCGCGGCCCGGGTGTCGGCGAGTTTGACCTCGCGCGGTGCCCGGCCGGACGGGAACGCGGTGGCGACGGCGGCGACGTGGACGCCGGAGCCCTTCAGCGCGTCCACGGCCTCCGGAACCCGGTCGCCGTAGACGCAGACCGCGGCCACCGGTGGGGCGTCGTCGCCCGGGTGCAGCGCCTTGGCGCAGAGCGCCCGAACCTTGCCGGGCGTATCGGAGCCTTCCAGCGTGGTCAGGTCGATCATCCGGATCGCCAGGTCGAGCGCGTAGACCTTGGACGACGCCTTGATCGAGCGGGTGCCGAGGCGGGCGGCGCGGGTCTTCGCGCCGACCTCGTCGACGCCGGGAAGGCCGTGCAGGAAGCGGCGGAGCGCCGCCTCCGAGCGGGTGACGTCGCGGAGCGCATCGGCGTTGTCGACACTGTCGGACGCCCCGGACACGGGAACCTGGGCCGGTGCGGTGACGGACATGCTGACGATCCTACGCAGCGCGTGACCGGCCCGGTCAGGGCAAGTTCGGCCGGTCGGCGCCCCTTGCTTTGGGCAGAGCCGACCAGCGTGCCGGGTGACGGATCGGCCAACGGCCCGGGCCGGAACGTGAAGGGCGGGTGAAGCCTGCGCCGGGGCGGCTCCTGGGCGGTCCTCCGCCCCTACCTTCGGCGATCGAACCGCCCGGTAACGGCGGCGGGTGTCACGACGAAGGAGACGGCATGGCCGACCGGAGCGATCTTCCGCGGACGCGCGGGGAGCGGCTTCGTATCGCGCACTTCTCCGACACGTTCCTCCCACGGCGCGACGGCGTCATCACCTCGATCCGGACGCTCGCGGGTGCGCTCGCCGCACGAGGGCACGAGAGCGTGCTGTTCGCGCCCGGGTACCCCGCCGCGACGCCGGTCGGCTTCCCGGTCGTCGGGCTGCCGTCGATGCCCTGCGGAGTGGCCGATCTCCGGCTGGCGACCTGGCCGCGATCCCGCTACGTGGAGTGGGTGGCCGACGCCGCACCCGACGTCGTGCACGTCCACACGCCCGGCCCGGCCGGACTGCTCGGCGTGCTGGCCGCGCAGCGACTCGGCCTGCCGCTGGTGCAGACGTACCACACGGACCTGCACGCCTACCTGGAGGCGTACCGGATCCCCACGACCGCGCTGCGGGTGATGCGGGCTGCCTACGCGCGTCGGCTCGGCGTCGGCACGTCCTGGCCGCCCCGCCGGGCGCTGCGGATCGTGCGCGGCGCGGCCGGTGCGTGGCGTTCGGAGCGTCGGTCGGCGACCCGCTGCCGGTTACTCGACGCGGCCAACACCGCGTTCTTCGGGGACACGGACGTCGTCGTGGTACCGACCGCCGCGGTGCTGCGACGCTCGGCGCTGCCGGTCGATCCGGCGCGGATCGTCTCGGTGCCGACCGGGGTCGCGCCCCGGGCGGTGGCCGCCGACGCCGGCCCGGCGTTCCGGCAACGGCACCGGATTCCGTCGGACGCTCCGCTCGTGCTGTTCGTGGGCCGGGTGAACCGTGAGAAGAACGTCGAGGCCTTGCTGGCGGCGGTGGCGGCGGTGGCGAGGTCGGTGCCGGCCGTGCGGCTCGCGCTGGTCGGTGCGGTGTACGAGCAGCGGTGGCTCGCCGGGCTGCTGCGGACGCACGGCGTCGGGGATCGGGTGGTGGTAACCGGGCAGCTTCCGGCCGCCTCGGTCGCGGAGGCGTACGCCGCCGCCGACGTGTTCGGGTTCCCGTCCCTCACCGACACCCAGGGGCTGGTGCTGCAGGAGGCCGCGCTGGCCGGGGTGCCCGTGGTCATGGCGGACTCCGTCCTGCACGCGCACGGACCGCTGGGCGGCGCTGCGGTGTGCGCGCCGGGGGACGGGTTCGCGGCCGGGCTCACCGCGCTGCTCACCGATCCGGAGTTGGCGTCGCGGACGGCGGCAGCGGGCCGGATGGCGGCGCTGCGCCACACGCCGGAGGCGTACGGCTCCGCGATCGAGGCCGTCTACCACCGCGCCCGGGCCTCCCGGCGGGCAGTCGACGTGCCCGGGTCGGCCTCGCGGGCGGGGCTGGTGCTCCGCGCCAGCGCCTGAAGCGCGACGCCCGGCGTCGCGGATGTCGTGTGGCCTCGCGGACCGCGGGCGAGGTCGGCGTTGGGTTACCGCTGGTGGGCGGGGTACCTTCGCGACGTGCAGACCCTTGTCGTCGACCACCCGCTCGCCGCCGCTCGCCTCACCACGATGCGCGACGCCCGCACCGAGCCGGCGGTCTTCCGAGCCGCGCTCCGTGAGCTGACCCTGATGCTGGTCTACGAGGCCACTCGCGGCATCGAGATCGAGAAGTACCCGATCCACACCCCGGTGGCCCGCACCACCGGCACCCGGCTGGGCAACCCGCCGCTGCTCGTCCCGGTGCTCCGCGCCGGCCTCGGGATGGCCGAGGCGGCGTTCGGGCTGCTGCCCGAGGCGTCGATGGGCTTCGTCGGGCTGGCGCGGGACGAGGAGACGTTCCAGCCGCGGGCCTACATGGAGTCGCTGCCGGAGAACCTCACCGGCCGGCCGGTGTTCGTGCTCGACCCGATGCTGGCCACCGGCGGCTCGCTGCAGCACTGCGTCGGCCTGCTCACCCAGCGGGGCGCCACCGACGTAACGGTGATCTGCGCACTGGCCGCGCCGGAGGGGCTGCGCCGTCTGGAGGAGGCCCAGCTGCCGATCCGGGTGGTCACGGCCAGCATCGACGAGCGGCTGAACGACTCGGCGTACATCGTCCCGGGCCTCGGCGACGCGGGCGACCGCCAGTTCGGCTCGGTCTGACCCGAGGTGCCCACGGCGCCCGCCGCCTCGGGCGGGCGCCGCAGAGGCCCCTTCCCGAAAGTCCGCCCCCAGCGGCGGCGTCAGGGCTAGCGGAGGCCTAGGACGGCGGCCACCTCGGAGCGGAGCGCCGCCAGATGGGAAGCGGCAACGTCCCGTGCGGTGTCCACTCCTGCCGATACCGGCTCCACGACCTCCAGGTACGCCTTGAGCTTCGGCTCCGTACCGGACGGACGGACGACCACCCGCACCCCCGGCGCGCGCAGCGTCAGCACGTCCGCGGACGGCAGCCGGTCGTGCACCTCGGTGACCTCCCGACCGAGCAGCGTCTCGGGGGTGCCGGAACGGATCCGGCCCATCGCGGCCGCGATCTCCCGCAGGTCGTCGACCCGCACCGACAGCTGCGTCGTCGCGTGCAATCCGAACTCCATCGCGAGCTCGTCGAGCCGGTCGGTCAGCGTCCGTCCGCGGGCCTTCAGCTCGGCCGCCAGGTCGGCGATCGCGAGCGCCGCACCGATCCCGTCCTTGTCCCGGACGACGTCCGGTGCGACCGCGTACCCCAGCGCCTCCTCGTAGCCGTACGCCAGGTCGTCGGCGGCGCGGACGATCCACTTGAAGCCGGTCAGCGTCTCGGCCGCCCGCGCGCCCCTGGCCGGCGCCAGGGTTCCGAGTAGCGAGGACGACACGATCGTCGTCGCGAACGTGCCCTTGACGCCGTGCCGCAGCAGCGCGTCCGCCAGCAGGACTCCGACCTCGTCGCCGTGCAGCAGCCGCCATCCCGACGGCGACGGCACCGCGACCGCGCACCGGTCGGCGTCCGGGTCGTTGGCGATCGCGATGTCGGCGCCCACCGACGCGGCCAGCGCGAGCAGCTCGTCGACCGCGCCGGGCTCCTCCGGATTGGGGAACGCGACGGTGGGGAACGCCGGATCGGGCTCGGCCTGCGACGGCACGACCGCGGGCGCGGCGAACCCGGCCGCCGCGAACGCCTGTTCCAGCACCTCCCGGCCGACGCCGTGCAGGGGTGTGTACGCGACCCGGAGCGCCGCGCGTCGGGCGTCCGCGTCGGGGTCGGCGCCCACCACGGCCTGCACGGTCGCCGCGATGTACTCCGTCACCAGCCGTTCGTCCACCTGCTGCGCGGCCGTGCCGAGCGGCACCGTTCCGAGCTGTTCGACGGCCCGGATCCGCTCCTCGATCTCCCGGTCCGCGGGCGGCACGATCTGCGCACCGTCCGACAGGTAGACCTTGTAGCCGTTGTCGCCCGGCGGGTTGTGGCTGGCGGTGACCATGACGCCGGCCGCGGCGTCCAGTCGGTGGACCGCGTACGCGAGCACCGGCGTCGGCAGTGGCCGCGGCAGCAGGAGGGCCGCCCGGCCCCCGCCGGTGACCACCGCAGCCGTCTCGGCCGCGAAGGCCGCGCTGCCCCGGCGGGCGTCGTATCCGATCACCACGGCACCGTCGGCGCGGTGGTCGTCCAGATAGGCGCAGAGACCCGCCGCGGCCGCGCGCACGACCGCACGGTTCATGCCGTTCGGCCCGGCCCGCACCGGGCCGCGTAGGCCCGCGGTGCCGAACGTGAGCGGACCGGCGAAGCGATCGGCGAGGTCGTCGAGCGTGCCGGGGAATCCGGAGAGCACCGCTTGGAGTTCGGCGCGAGTGACCGGATCGGGATCGTCCGCGATCCACAGTTCGGCGCGATGGCGCAGCGCGGCTACCTCGGGGCCCGTCCAGCCGGACGTTTCGGTCATGCGTCCATCGTGCCCACCCCGCTGACCGGCTACGCGCCCGGGTCGGCATTCCGGATCTCGTGGTGTCGAGGGGCCGCGAAAGAGACGTTCCGTGATTACGCTGGCCCGGATTGACCCCCACTCAGGGGGCAGGCAGGAACCGGCCCGTAGCGGGACGGTGGGTGAAGGGATGTAACAGGGCCGGGAGGGAGTCGTACCGTTGCGGCAGGTGGCAGACCAGTGACCCCGACTAGCGCCGGCTCGGCCTTCCGGGCCGCGCGGAACTTCCTCCTCGAAACGGCCACTGACTACGGGCAGGCGATCAATCAGTTCGTCTGGCCCCGTTTCACCGCGTTCAACTGGGCGCTGGACTGGTTCGACGACATCCTCGCTACCGAACATGCCAACGACCGTGCGCTGTGGATCGTGGACGCCACCGGCGCCGAACGGTGCTGGACGTTCGCCGAGCTGTCGGCGCGTTCCAGCCAGGCGGCCGGATGGCTGCGCGACCAGGGCGTGCGGCGCGGCGACCGGGTGCTGGTGCAGCTCGGTAATCAGGTCGAACTCTGGGAGACGCTGCTCGCGCTGATGAAGCTGGGCGCGATCGCGGTGCCGACGTCGCCGTTGCTGCCGCCGGTCGACGTCGCCGGGCGGGTGGTCCGCGCCGACGTCGGCCACCTGGTCGTGCGCGCAGACCGGACCGGCGGACTGGGCTCCCTGCCGCCGGGCCTCACCCGGATCGCCGTCGGTCGGCCGATCGACGGATGGCTGCGCTACGACGACAACCGACACGCGCCCGCGTCGTTCGAGCCGGACGACGCGACGCTCGCCGACGACCCGCTGCTGATCCTGTTCACGCCGGGCACCACCGGGCGGGCGAAGGCGATCGTGCACACCCACGTCTCGTACCCGGTCGGGCACCTGACCACGATGTACTGGGTCGGCCTCCGCCCGGGCGACGTCCACCTGAGCGTCTCGTCGCCGGGGTGGACCAAGCACCTCTGCGGGAACGTGTTCACGCCGTGGAACGCGGCCGCCTGCGTCCTGGTGTACGCGGCGCCACAGCCGTCGCCCGACACGCTGCTGGGCTTGGCGGAGCGGTGCGGGGTCACGACGATGTGCGCTCCGCCGAAAGCCTGGCGGACGCTCGCCGCGACCGACCTGGTGAGCTGGCGGAAGCGCCTGCCGAAGCTGCGCGAGCTGGTGACGATCAGCGAGCCGGTGAGCCCGGCGGTCGTGCACCGGATCCGCCGTGCCTGGGGCCTCACCGTGCGCGAAGGCTACGGGCAATCGGAGGCGACCGCCCTGGTGGCGCACACCCCCGAACAGCCGGTCACGCTGGGGGCGCTGGGGCGGCCGCTCCCGGGTTGCCCGGTGGTGCTGATCGACCCGGTGAGCGGCTACCCGGCTGCGCCGGGCGAGGAAGGCGAGATCTGCCTGGATCTGGCGCGGCGTCCGGTGGGGCTGATGTCCAGGTATCTCGACGCCGTCGAGCCGATCATCGCGGGTCGCGACACAGTGCCGACCGGGCGGTTCGACCGCGCGCCGGACCGGCGCTACTACCGCACCGGGGACGTGGCCGTCGCCGACGAACTGGGCTTCCTGCGCTATCTGGGCCGCGTCGAGGACGTGTTCTCCAGCGCCGACCACCGCATCTCACCGGTCGAGCTGGAGGGTGTGCTGGTGGAGCACGAAGCGGTGGGGGAGGCGGCGGTCGTGCCGACACCCGACACCACGGAGACGTTGCCGAAGGCGTACATCGACCTGGCCGCCGGGTACCGACCCGGCCCGGAGACCGCACGGGCGATCCTCCGGTTCGCCCGCTCGCACCTCCCGCCGTACCAGCGCGTCCGGCGAGTGGAGTTCGGGCCGCTACCGCGCACGGTCTCCGGCAAGGTGCGCCGGACCGAGCTCCGCGAGCGCGAACGCGGCAGCCACCGCCGCCCCCACGAATACCGAGAAGAAGACTTCCCAGACTTGTGAGCGGCCCGCTGAGAACACTCGCGCTTGGCGGCGCTCGACGAGCAGGCGGCTCAGGCCTGGCGAATTAGTTCTCCCAGGAGGTTGCCCATTCGGGTGGCGGACGCCTTGCCGGCCTCGATCACCTCGTCGTGCGCGAGCGGCTTGCCGGCCATTCCGGCCGCCAGGTTGGTGACCAGCGACAGCCCGAACACCTCGGTGCCCCGCGCACGGGCCGCGATGGCCTCCAGCGCCGTCGACATCCCGACCAGGTCGGCGCCGAGCGTCCGGAGCATCCGGATCTCGGCCGGCGTCTCGTAGTGCGGCCCGGGCAGCGCCGCGTACACGCCCTCCTCGAGCGAGGGGTCGATCTCCTTGGCCAGGCGCCGCAGCCGGGGCGAGTACAGATCGGTGAGGTCGACGAACGTCGCGCCGACGAGCGGCGAGCGGCCGGTGAGGTTGAGGTGGTCGCTGATCAGTACCGGCTGGCCGACCGACATCCCCTGCCGCAGGCCGCCCGCGGCGTTGGTCAGGATGACCGTCCGGCAGCCCGCGGCGGCGGCGACCCGCACTCCGTGGACGACCGGTTCCACACCGCGGCCCTCGTACAGGTGGGTGCGCCCGAGGAACACCAGGACCTGCTTGGTGCCGACGGTCAGCGAGCGGACCGTACCGACGTGGCCCACGGCCGACGGCGGGGTGAACCCGGTGAGGTGGTCGAGCGGGATCTCGGCGTTCGCCTCACCGATCTGGTCGGCGGCCGGGGCCCAACCCGATCCGAGGACGAGCGCAACGTCGTACTGGCGTACTCCGGTCGCCTCGCCGAGCGCGGTCGCCGCGGAGGCAGCGAGGAACTCAGGGCTGGAGGGGTCGGTCGTCATCGTCACGTCCGAGCAGGCTACTCGCTTACTGCCTGTGCCTGTCACGCGACCGGCACCTGGCGATTACGGAGCGCCGGTGTCGAACTCGAACGAGGCGGTGATCTCGTCGAAGAGCGTGACGCGGTCCTTGAAGAGCTTCTCCGGGCTGGTCAGGTACACGCTGTACGCCTTGCCGTCCACCACGGCGACCCGCCAGAGACGGTGCTTCTGGACGCCGCTCTCGGTGTAGACGAACTCCCACTCCCAGGTCTCCTCGCCGCCGAGCTTCTTGGCGGCCTCTTTCCGGTGGATCGTGTCGAAGGCGCTGATCTGCCCGTCTTCCAGGCGCTTCTGCTGGTAGTTCTCGGCGCTCTTCAGGTGCTGCTCCGGTGACGAGCCGTTCTCGACCAGCACCCGCAGCTTGTCACCGTCGATGCTGTCGTAGTCGACGTAGGTGCTGGCCTCCTTGGCCGTCCAGTCGGCGGGGGCCTTCAGCGTGAAACCCCGCTCCGAGTAGGAGTACGACTTCAGGTCGACCCCGCTGCGCGCCGGGGCGGACACCGTCGGCCGCGGGGACGTGGCGTTGTCGTCACCGGACGCGGCCACGCTCACCACGTAGCTGATCAGGCCGATCAGCAGGACGGCGACCACGATCGCGACGACGATGAGCACGGTCCGGCGTCGGCTCTGCGGGCCGGCCGACCCCGGCGTACCGGACAGGTCGGGCGGCTGCGGCGACACCATCGTGTGGCCACCGACTCCGGAGGCGCCGAGGTATGCCGAGCGGCGCGGGGAGGACGACGGCGGCGGGGTGGACGGCAGCGGCGCCGTGGAGTTCCCCGGCTCACCGTAGTTGGGCGCACCACCGTACGGGGTGCCGTACGTCGTGGCTCCGTAGCCGGGCGGCGGCCCTTGAGTTCCCGGTGGTCCCTGCGGGGGCGGCGTCGGCGTCAGGCCCGGCACGCGGGCGTACCCCGACATCGGGTGCTGTCCAGGCGGCTGCTGACCGGGCGCGTGCTGCCCGTGCTGCCCGCCTCCGTGCTGCCCGCCTCCGTGCTGCCCGCCTCCGTGCTGCCCGCCTCCGTGCTGCCCGCCTCCGTGCTGCCCGCCTCCGTGCTGCCCGCCTCCGTGCTGCCCGCCTCCGTGCTGCCCGCCTCCGTGCTGCCCGCCTCCGTGCTGCCCGCCTCCGTGCTGCCCGCCTCCGTGCTGCCCGCCTCCGTGCTGCCCGCCTCCGTGCTGCCCGCCTCCGTGCTGCCCGCCTCCGTGCTGCCCGCCTCCGTGCTGCCCGCCTCCGTGCTGCCCGCCTCCGTGCTGCCCGCCTCCGTGCTGCCCGCCTCCGTGCTGCCCGCCTCCGTGCTGCCCGCCTCCGTGCTGCCCGCCTCCGTGCTGCCCGCCTCCGTGCTGCCCGCCTCCGTGCTGCCCGCCTCCGTGCTGCCCGCCTCCGTGCTGCCCGCCTCCGTGCTGCCCGCCTCCGTGCTGGCCGGGCCCGTGCTGGCCGGGCCCGTGCTGGCCCGGAGGCGGCTGCTGGCCGGGCATGGGCTGCGGCCCCGGACCGACGTGCTGACCAGGAACCGAGACGCTGCCGCGCACGGTGGCGCGACCGCCGGCCCGCGCCGGCCCACCGCTGTGCGGCGCGACACCGGGCTCCGGCTTGTCGGTCGGCCCCGCGTTGCCCATCCCACCGGACGTCGGCCTGGCGTCCGACTGATCGGCGGGCAGCGACGGCACACCGTCCGTGGTGAAGGGGTTGACGGCCATCGCCGCGGTGCCGTCCGGCGCGCCGCGCTGGCCGGACGCGCCCTCGCCGGGCGAGCCCGGGCCCGAGACCGGCTTCGCCGGGCCGGAGGAGCCGGGAGGCGGCGGCGGTGCACCCGGCGGTGCGGGCGGCACCGCACGGTTCGCCGGTGTTCCGCTGGGCGGCGGGGGCGGCGGGGGCGGCGGTGTGCCGGGGGAGGCGCTCGCCGGCGTTCCCTGAGCCGCGCCCGGCGCAGCCGACAGCGGCCCGCCGG
Source organism: Cryptosporangium minutisporangium (assembly GCF_039536245.1). Lineage (NCBI taxonomy): Bacteria > Bacillati > Actinomycetota > Actinomycetes > Cryptosporangiales > Cryptosporangiaceae > Cryptosporangium > Cryptosporangium minutisporangium. The sequence continues at coordinate 61,575 of NZ_BAAAYN010000036.1, forward strand.
GGGTGCCGGGCGGCACGGCGGGGCTGGGGCTCGGGTCCTCGCGACGGCGCCGCAGGTTCTGCAACCGGTCGGCGGGTCCGGACTGCCGGGGCGCCCGCCCGCCGCCGTCGAGCGACGTGATGCGGCCGCCGGACAGCACCGTGCGCAACGCGTTCCGCGTCTTGATCGCGTCCCAGCGCTGTTCCGGGTCTTTCTCCAGCAGGCCGAGCAGCACCGGCGCCAGGGGCCCGGCGAACGCCATCTGGTCGGGGGGCTCGACGACGACCGCGGTCATCGTCGGCAGCGGGTCACCGCGGTCGAACGGCGGACGCCCTTCGACGGCGGTGTAGAGCGTGGCGCCGAGCGAGAACAGGTCGCTCGGCGGGCCGAACGGACGCCCGCGGGCCCGCTCCGGCGCGATGTACTGCGGTGAGCCGAGCAGCAGCCCGGTGCTGGTCAGCGGCGACTCGTTGGGGGAGCGCGCGACCCCGAAGTCGGTCAGCGTCACCCGTCCGTCGGTGCCGAGCAGCACGTTGCCCGGCTTGACGTCACGGTGCAGCACGCCGACCCGGTGGGCGGCCTCCAAGGCGCCGAGCACGGCCAGCCCGATCTCGGCGACGCGGTCGTAGGGCAGCGGGCCCTCGTCCCGGAGCGTGTCCGCGAGGCTCGCGGCGTCGAGCAGCTCCATCACGATCCACGGGCGGTCGCCGTCGTTCACGACGTCGTAGACCCGGATCACGGCGGGGTGGTTCAGAGCCGCGGCGGCGCGCGCCTCGCGGAGCGTCCGCTCGCAGAGGACGGACCGCTCCGGCGCCGGGATACCCGGTGGGAGCAGGACCTCTTTGACCGCGACTTCGCGGCGGAGCAGCTCGTCGAAAGCGCGCCAAACCGTCCCCATGCCACCGGACCCCACGGACGATCGCAGGGTGTACCGTCTGCCGACGGTCCGGCCATCGGGCGCCTTCGCGGCCGAGGTGCCGTCTACCGGGGTGGGTGCGTCCACGCTTACCTTTTCTACTCGCCCGTTCTAGCACTCAGGTCCCATCGTGCCAGCCCGGGCTCGATCATCGTGCCGGACGGGATCGGTCCCCGCCTTCAGGCTCGACTGAGTCCACCGACCTGCTCCGAGAAAGGGTGTCGGACCCGGCCGCGTCGGGCAAGTGTGCTGTCACATAGACCCCAGTTATTATCGGTACAAAAGCCGCATTCGCGCCGCCCGGAACCGTATTAGTCGGGTGATGAAGCCGGAAACGACCAGTGGCGCCCCGTTACGTACCGGTCATTTGCGTGAACAAGTCACGCTCAGCTCACCGCTGATTACTCTAAATGAATGCGGATCCCGTTCAACCGCTCCGAGGGTGCGAGCCTCGGTATCGAGTGGGAGCTCGAACTCGTCGATCTGGCGAGCGGCGAGCTGACCCCGCTCGCCTCGGAGATCCTCGAACAGATCCGTCCGGCCGGGCAGCCGAGCCATCCGCGGGCCAAGCACGAGCTGTTCGAGAACACGATCGAGGTCATCACCGGCGTCTGCCGCACGGTGGAGGAGGCGATGGAGGACCTGCGTGTCACGGTCGGTGAGGTCTCCGCCGCGGCGGCCGAGCGCGACGCCGGCCTGATCTGCTCCGGGAGCCATCCGTTCAGCGACTGGGCGCTGCAGAAGGTGAGCCCCGATCCGCGCTACGCCCTACTTCTCGACCGAATGCAGCTCCCGGCCAGGCAGCTGCTCACGTTCGGCGTCCACGTGCACGTCGGAGTCCGGGCCGCGGAAAAAGTCATTCCGATCGTCAATGCGTTGACACAGTACGTGCCGCATTTCCTCGCGCTCTCGGCGTCGTCTCCGTTCTGGGCGGGCGCCGATACGGGCCTGGCCAGCGTCCGAACGAAGATTTTCGAGCAGTTGCCGACGGCGGGTCTGCCGCATCAGCTCGCGAACTGGAAGCAGTTCGAGGCGTACATGGATCTGCTGATTCGAACCAAGGCGATCAGTTCGATCCGGGAGGTCTGGTGGGACATCCGCCCGCATCCCGATTTCGGCACCGTCGAGGTGCGAATCTGTGACGGCCTACCGACGTTGGACGAGGTCGGAGCGGTCGGCGCGTTGGCGCAATGCCTGGTCGAGCGGCTCGACCGGGAGTATGACCGGGGATACACTCTTCCGGTGCCGCGCGGCTGGGTCGTTCGAGAGAACAAATGGCGCGCTGCCCGGCACGGTATCGATGCCGAGGTCATTGTTGACGACCGTGGCACGGTAGTTCCGGTAGCGGACGCCATAACTGATCTGGTCGAGGACCTCATGCCGACTGCACGGCGACTCGGTTGCTCTGAGCAACTGTCTGGAATAGAGCGCATTCTTGCCGCGGGCCCGTCCTATGCCCGCCAGCGCGCCGTGGCCGACGCCCACGAGGGTGATCTGCGCGCGGTGGTGCACAGCCTGCTCGCGGAGGCGCGAGACGGCCTACCCCGGTGAACCTGGACGCTTGGGTCGCTGCACACGAAGAGTCGCTCATCCGGTTCCGGCGATACGTGCATGCCCACCCCGATCTCTCGAACACCGAACAACCGACGGCCGCGCTCGTCGCAGAGCGGCTGAGCGACGCCGGTCTGCGCCCGGTGATGCTGCCCAAGGGCAACGGCCTCTCCTGTGACATCGGGTCCGGCGAGCACCTCGTCGCGCTCCGGGCCGACCTGGACGCGCTGCCGCTGCCGGACGTCAAGGACGTGCCGTACCGGTCGACCGTGGACGGGGCGTGCCACGCCTGCGGGCACGACGTGCACACGACGGTCGTGCTCGGGGCCGGGCTCGCGCTGGCGGCTCTCGGGGACGCGCTGCCGGGCCGCGTGCGGCTGCTCTTCCAGCCGGCCGAGGAGGCGTTGCCGTCGGGGTCGCTCGATGTGATCGACGCCGGCCGGCTCGCGGGCGTCGAGGAGATCTTCGCCCTGCACTGCGATCCGCGGACGCTGACCGGCAAGGTCGGGCTGCGGGTGGGGCCGATCACCGCGGCGGCCGACTTCCTGAGGGTGGACCTGTCCGGTCCCGGCGGGCACACGGCACGCCCGCACCTCACCGTCGACCTGGTGAGCGCGCTGGCCCGGGTGGTGACCGACGTGCCGGCGCTGCTGGCCCGCCGGCTCGATGTCCGCTCCGCGCTGTCGCTGGTGTTCGGAGCCGTGCACAGCGGCGTCGCACCGAACGCGATTCCGCAGACCGGGCACGTCAGCGGGTCGGTCCGATGCCTGGACCACGCCGCCTGGGAGCTGGCCCCGAAGCTGATCGAGCAGCTCGTCCACCAGGTCGTCGCTCCGACCGGTGCGGTGGCGAACGTCGAGTACAACCGCGGCATGCCGCCGGTGGTCAACCATGCGCACTCGACCGGTGTGCTGAAGGAAGCGACGATCGCGACGCTGGGCGCCGACGCGATCACCGAAACCCAGCAGAGCATGGGTGGCGAGGACTTCTCCTGGTACTTGGAGCACTGCTGGGGTGCGATGGCGCGGCTCGGCGTCGGACGCCCGGGCGAGGCTCTCGACCTGCACCAGGGTTCGTTCGACGTGGACGAGGCCGCGATCGGTATCGGCGTGAAGCTGCTCACCAACACGGCCCTGATCGCACTTCGCGAACGGGCGGGCGCGCCGGCTCTCGCCTGACCCGGGTCACTCCTCGCGGCGGACGTCGTCCGGCGTCTTGTCGGTGCGCAGGCCGCGCCACGCGGGATGGCGGAGCAGCCCGTCGCCGGTCCACTCGCCGAACGCCACCTCGCCGACCAGGTGCGGCGTCACCCAGCGGGCGTCCTTCGCGTGCGGGCGGGGCAGCGGCGTCGCGAACGGGCTGGTCTTCCGCTCGGTCCGGCGCAGCCGCACGGTGAGGTCGTCGAGCACGGCCTCGGTGAAGCCGGTCCCGACGTGCCCGACGTACTCGAGCCCGTCCGGCCCGGGGATGCCGAGCAGCAGCGAGCCGATCCGCCCCTCGCGGCGTCCGGCGCCCGGACGCCAGCCGCCGACCACCACCTCCTGGGTGCGGACGTTCTTCACCTTCAGCCAGTCCCTGGTCCGTTTGCCGGGCAGGTACTTGGAGGTCAGACGCTTGGCGACGACGCCCTCCAGCCCCTGGGCCCGGCTGGTGGCGACCGCGTCCCGCCCGCCGCCGTCGAAGTGCGGTGGTGTCGACCAGTGCGGCCCGCGCAGGTTCAGCTGGGTGAGCAACCGGCGACGCTCGACGTACGGCTGGTCGAGCAGCGGTACGCCGCCGGCGTGCAGCAGGTCGAACGCCAGGAACGTCACCGGCGAGCCGGCCAGCAGCGACTTGCCGGGCCGTGCGACGTGCATCCGGTTCTGCAGCGCACCGAAGCTGATCCGCCCGGTCGCGTCCACGGCGACGACCTCGCCGTCGATCACCAACTGCTGGGTGCCGACCGACGCGGCGAGCATGCTCAGCTCGGGGTAGTTGCTGGTCACGTCCCGGTTGTTGCGGGTCATCGCGCGGACGCGGCCCCCCGAGATGTACAGCACCAGTCGGACGCCGTCCCACTTCATCTCGTAAGCCCACTCGTCGTCGTCGCTCGGCAGCGTGCCGAGCGTCGCGAGCATCGGGGGCACCAGCTCGGGCAGTGGTTGCCAGCCGGGGTCGGGCGGGTCCATCCGGTGGATCATCCAGTCCCGGCCGCGTTTTCCTCCGCCGTCGCCGGTCTTGAACAGCACAAATCGACCGTGGGATCGAGTTCCGTGGAGGACGACCTTGACCTCGCGGTCGCTCCACTTCTCCAGGTCGTAGGTGCCGTGGTCCCAGATCGAGACGCTGCCGCCGCCGTACTCGCCCGCCGGGATCTCGCCCTCGAACGTCGCGTAGTCCAGTGGGTGGTCCTCGGTGTGCACCGCGAGGTGGTTCTGCTTCGGATCGGGCGGGAGCCCTTTCGGGATCGCCCAGGAGACCAGGACGCCGTCCCGTTCCAGTCGGAAGTCCCAGTGCAGGGCTCGTGCGTGGTGCTCCTGGATCACGAAGCGTGGAGAGTCCCCGGCGGGCACGGGCGCGGGAGCGTCGTCCTCCGGCACTGGTTCGGGCGTGCGGTCGGCGGCGCGCATCGCCCGGTAGCGCGCCAGCCGGTCCTTGTCGGCCACTCTTCCTCTCTACCCCACGCCGGGCCGGGAGTCAGCCGATCGAAATCCTTTGACGCCGTCAAAGAAATCCTTTGACTCCGTCAAAGAATGCGCCAGGATGCCTGTATGGCCATCGCTGAGCACGTCGCCACCGTCCGGCACTTCAACCGGGCCTGGACCGAGGTGACCGCCCTCCTCGACGACAGCTACCTGCAGTCCGGGCTGAGCCTTCCCGAAGCGCGCCTGGTCTACGAGGTCACCCGACGATCCCCGCAGGCGGTGGTGGAGCTGCGTAGTCAGCTCAAGCTCGACCCCGGGTACACCACCCGCCTGCTGGACCGGCTCGCCAAGCGCGGCCTGGTCACCCGAGACGCTGATCCGGACGACCGGCGACGGCAGCTCGTCGCGGTCACCGAAGCCGGCCGGTACGTCGCCAGGCATCTCGCCGTCCGATCCGACGCGCTCGTCGCGGAGCTGCTCGAACCGCTGCCGCCTGCGGACCGCGGCGCGCTGGTGGCGGCGCTCGACACGGTTGCCGACGTGCTCGGTGCGCCGTCCGACGCGCCGGTGCACATCCGACCGGCGCGCACCGGTGAGCTGGGCTGGGTGCTCACCCGGCATGCGCAGATCTACCAGGAGGAGTACGGCTGGCCGGGGTTCGAGGCGGCGGTGGCGCAGATCCTCGCCGAGTTCCTCGGCCGGGCGGACCAGGGCCGCCAGCAATTCTGGGTGGCCGAGCGCAACGGGCGCCTGCTCGGCTGCGTCGGCTGCGCCGCCGAGGACGAGGAGACCGCCCGGCTGCGGCTACTGCTGGTGGAGCCGTCCGCGCGCGGACACCGGCTCGGCGTCCGGCTGGTCGACGAGTGCCTCGCGTTCGCGCGCGCCGCGGGGTACCGACGCATCGTGCTGCACACCCAGGACGCGCTCACCGCCGCCAGGGCGATCTACGCGAAGGCGGGCTTCACCGTCGACCACACCAGCGCGGAAGATTCGCTCGACCCCAACGGCCTCGCCGAGCACTGGTCGCTGGACTTGGCGTGACATCTCAGCGTGGTGTGGGCGGCCGCCCACACCACACTTCGGTGCGACGTCAGAGCTCCGTCGACGTGCAGGGGCGCTGACGGAGGGCCGAGACGTAGTCGTCGGGGGCTCCGGCGGCCTCGGCGGCGTCGGCGATCAGACCGAGGTAGCGCGCCGACGGCAGCCCGCCCTCGAACGAGTCGAGCACGTGCAGCCAGGCCAGCACCTCACCCTCGAGCGTGTGCACCCGGACCTTGATCTTCCGGTACAGGCCCTGGTCGGCGCCTTCCCAGGCGTCCAGGGTCGGCTCGTCGAACTCGCTGACGTCGTACAGCGCGACGAACACCCGCTCGTCGGGGTCTTCCACGATCGTGGCGAGCGCCCCGTCCCAGCCGAGATCCTCGCCACCGAACGTCAATCGCCACCCCTCGAGCCAGCCGATTCCGGCGCTCGGGGAGCGCGGGCACCGGTCCTGCATCTGACTCGGGTGCATGTTCGTCCCGTAGGCGGCATAGAGGCCCATGGACCCGCACTCTAACCCGGACGGTAGTGAGCTCGACGCCCGCCCGCCGGGCCTCCCCGAACCAATTCAGCGGTCGGCTACTGTCGGGACGTGTCGCGCATCGTGATAATTGGTGGCGGTCCCGCTGGTTACGAGGCCGCGCTCGTCGCGGCCCGCCTGGGTGCCGAGGTGACGCTCGTCGAGCGGGACGGGCTCGGCGGAGCGTGCGTCCTCTACGACTGCGTTCCGAGCAAGACGTTCATCGCCTCGTCCGACGCCGCGACCGTGTTCCGGAACGGCGACTCGCTCGGCGTGATGGCCTGCGAGCCCGAAGACGTCAAGGTCAACGCCGCGGCGGTGCACGGCCGGGTGAAGGGGCTCGCGCTGGCGCAGTCGGCCGACATCCGGGGCACGGTGGCCGCGACCGGCGTCGAGGTGATCCGCGGATTCGCCCGGTTGAACGGCCGTGACGGGCTGCGGCACATCGTCACGATCGAGCCGACCGGCAGCGAGCCGTACGAGGTGGAGGCCGACACCGTCCTGCTCGCCACCGGCGCCACGCCCCGCATCATCCCCGGCGCCGAGCCGGACGGTGAGCGCATCCTGACCTGGCGGGACGTCTACGACCTCCCGGAGCTGCCGACGCACCTGGTGGTGGTCGGCTCCGGTGTCACCGGCGCGGAGTTCGCCAGCGCGTACCTGGCGATGGGGGTCCAGGTGACGCTGGTCTCCAGCCGGGACCGCGTGATGCCGCACGAGGACTCGGACGCCGCGACCCTGATCGAGCAGGTGTTCGCCCGTCGAGGAATGACGATCCTCTACAACGCCCGCGCCGAAGGGGTGGAGCGCACCGCCGACGGCGTCGTGGTCCGGCTGACCGACGGCCGTACGGTCGAGGGCAGCCACGCGCTGATGACGATCGGCTCCGTGCCGAACACCACCGACTTGGGGCTGAAGGAAGTTGGCGTCGAGGTCGGCGGTGGCGGGTTCATCACCGTCGACCGGGTGTCGCGGACGAACGTCCCGGGCATCTACGCGGCCGGCGACGTCACCGGCGTACTGATGCTCGCGTCGGTCGCGGCGATGCAGGGCCGGATCGCGATGTGGCACGCGCTGGGCGAGGCCGTGCAGCCGCTGCGACTGCGCACGGTCGCCGCGAACGTGTTCACCGACCCGGAGATCGCCACGGTCGGGTTCGGGCAGACCACTATGGAGGCGGGCGAGGTGCCGGCCCGCACGATCACGCTGCCGCTGGCGACGAACCCGCGGGCGAAGATGCAGGGGTTGTCGGACGGCTTCGTGAAGCTGTTCTGCCGCCCGGCGTCCGGCCTGGTGATCGGTGGGGTGGTCGTCGCGTCGCGGGCGAGCGAGCTGATCCTGCCGATCGCGATGGCGGTGCAGAACCATCTCACGGTCGAGCAGATCGCCCAGACGATCTCGATCTACCCGTCGCTGTCCGGTTCGCTGACAGAAGCAGCCCGCCAACTAGTGCAACACGAGTTCGAGTAGTGGGCGGCCCGCCCAGGACGACGCTGACAGGCGAGCGGGCCTCCTTATGACGGGTCCCCTAATGTCACGGCGTCGGCCCGCTCGACTGCCAGCGCCGCCCTGGACGGGCTCCGCGTTATAACAACGGCACTCGCGCCTGGCGGCGCTCGACAAGCGACTGCCTCGCGCGCTGGACGCTGCGCCGGGGCGGATTTCCCGAAAGGACACCTCTACCGGCGCNATAACAACGGCACTCGCGCCTGGCGGCGCTCGACAAGCGACTGCCTCGCGCGCTGGACGCTGCGCCGGGGCGGATTTCCCGAAAGGACACCTCTACCGGCGCCGTGAGGGGTGGCCTTCCCGAAAACCAGCCGCACTGGGCGGCTTGAGGGGTGGCCTCCCCGCAAATCTGTGGGCGCCTGGGACCCGTTGACGGGTGGGGCTCGGGGTGTGAGGGTGAAATCCGACTTGCTGTCTGGTTCGGTCGGCGGCCCGAAATCGCCGGGAGAGGTGCGCCCATGAGCCTGGCCCCGGAACTCGCCGGACGGACCGCGATCGTCACCGGCGCCGCCAGCGGCATCGGGCTGGCCTGCGCGGAGGCCCTGCGCGGCGCCGGCGCCCGGTTGGTTCTCCTCGATCGGGCCGCCGAGGTCACGGACGTCGCCCGCAAGTTGGACGGCACCGGACACGTCGTCGACCTCTCCGACCGGGACGCGATCCTGGGCCTGGACCTCGACGCCGACATCCTGGTCAACGTCGCGGGCGTCCAGCACGTCTCTCCGGTCGAGGACTTCCCGCCGGAGAAGTTCGCGCTCGTGCTCGCGCTGATGCTGGAAGCGCCGTTCCTGCTCAGCCGGGCCGTGCTCCCCGGCATGTACGAGCGCGGTTGGGGCCGCCTGATCCACCTCTCCTCGATCCACGGATTGCGCGCGTCGGCGTACAAGTCGGCGTACGTCTCGGCCAAGCACGGCTTGGAGGGCCTGTCCAAGGTCCTCGCTCTGGAAGCGGGCCCGAAAGGCGTGACGTCGAACACGATCTGCCCGGGCTACGTCCGGACGCCGCTGGTGGAGAAGCAGATCGCCGACCAGGCCCGGAGCCACGGCGTCCCGGAAGACCAGGTGGTCGAGCAGATCATGCTGACCCAACCGGCGATCAAGCGGCTGCTGGAACCGTCCGAGGTGGCCGCTGCCGCGCTGTGGCTCTGCTCGGACGCCGCGAGCTTCCAGAACGGCACGGCGCTCGTCCTCGACGGTGGCTGGAGCGCCCGATGACCCAGGCCTACCGGCGGGTCCAGATCGCGGTGGACGGCGGAGAACTCACGGTCGGTGTGTGGGGCGAACTCTCGCCGGAGCGGCCGCCCGTGCTCGCGATCCACGGCATCACCGCGAACCACGTGAGCTGGACGGAGGTCGCGCGCCACCACGACGGCGCGATCCTCGCCCCCGATCTGCGCGGACGGGGCGGCAGCCGGCACCTCCCCGGCCCGACCGGGATGGCCGTGCACGCTGCGGACGCCCTCGCGGTGCTGGACGTGTTCGGCGTCGACCAGGCGATCGTGGTCGGCCACTCGATGGGCGCGTTCGTCGCCTCGGTGTTCGCCCACCGCTTCCCGGAGCGTGTCCGGCGGCTCGTGCTGGTGGACGGTGGTGTGCCGTTCCCGCCGATCACCGGCGACGTCGACGAGGCGATGGACACGATCCTGGGCCCGGCGCTCGCCCGGCTGAAGCTGACCTGGCCGGACCGCACGGCCGTGCACGACTTCTGGCGCGCGCACCCGGCCCTCGCCGACTGGAACGACGTCATCGAGGCCTACGTGGACTACGACGTCGGCGAGGACGGCACCGGCCTGCGGAGCCGCATCGCGGAGCCGATCATCCGGGAGGACGGACGCGACCTGCACCTCGGGGCGGCCGCAAAGGACGCCTACGCGAGCCTCCCGGGCGCGAAGTTCCCCGAGGGCGCGGTCTTCCTGCACGCCGAGCGTGGCCTGCTCGACGAGCCGACGCCGCTCTACCCGGACCCGGAGCAGCTCGAGGACCACATCGCTGTCCAGCGGCTGCCCGGCAGTAACCACTACACGATCCTGTTCGCGCCGCGGTTCGCCGCCGCGGTCGCGCGCGCCGTCGAGAACCCCATCTCCGAGAGCGAGGCCTCGTGATGAGCCTGCTGCTGCCTGGCGTCACCACCCGCAGAGTCCCGACCGAGCGGTTGACGGTCAACGTCCTCGAGGTCGAGCACCGCACGGTCGGAGAGCCGGTTCTCTTCGTCCATGGCAACGTCTCGTCGTCGCTGTTCTGGCAGTACGCGATGCGCGACCTGCCGGTGACGTTCCGCCCGATCGCCGTGGACCTGCGCGGCTTCGGCGACACCGACCCGGCGCCGGTGGACGCCACCCGCGGCCTCCGCGACTTCAGCGACGACGTGCTGGGCCTGCTCGACGTGCTCGAACTCGACCGGGTGCACCTGGTGGGCTGGAGCATGGGCGGCGGGGTGGTGTTGCAGATCCTCCGCGACCGCCCGGAGCTGGTGCGGACGGCCACGCTGGTCAACCCGGTGTCGCCGTACGGGTTCGGTGGCACGAAGGGCGTCGACGGTCAGCACCTGGATCCGCCCGGCCTCGGCTCCGGCGCGGGCAGCGCGAATGCCGAGTTCGTGCAGCGGCTCGCGTCCGGCGATCGCACCGCCGACGCACCGGTCTCGCCGCGGAACGTCCTGCTCAGCAGCTACGTCAAGCCGCCCTTCACGCCCGAGCCCGCGGACGCCGACCGCTGGGTGAGCTCGATGCTCAGCACGCGCACCGGTGACGACAACTACCCGGGCACATCGGACGTCACCGCGGAGTGGCCGGGGGCGGTGCCCGGCACCCGCGGCGTGCTGAACACAATGGCGCCGACGTTCTTCCGGGTCGACGACCTGGACACGATCGAGCCGAAGCCGCCGATCTACTGGATCCGCGGGGATTCGGACGTCATCGTCTCCGACACCTCGCTGTTCGACCTGGCGTACCTGGGCAAGATCGGCGCCGTACCCGGCTGGCCCGGTGACGAGCTGGCGCCGCCGCAGCCGATGGTCGCGCAGACCCGGCACGTCCTCGACCGGTACGTGCTCGCCGGTGGCCGGTACGAGGAGGTCGTGATCGCCGACACCGGGCACAGCCCGCACATCGAGAAGCCCAAGGAGTTCCTCGCGACCCTCGTCGAGTCGATCACCGAGTACACGGACTGACGACGCGCTGGGCGCGTCGGCAATCCGTGTACGTACACGACTCTGTGACTAAAGCCTGCGAGGGCCCACGAAGTGGGCCCCGCTAGCTCACTTGATCTCGCAGACCGCCGCGCCGGACGCGATGACGTCGCCGACGGACGCGCTCAGCCCGCTGACCGTGCCGGCCTTGTGCGCGGTGAGCGGCTGCTCCATCTTCATCGCCTCCAGGACGACGACCAGGTCGCCCTCCGCGACCGTGTCACCGTCGGCGACCGCGATCTTGACGATCGTGCCCTGCATCGGCGACACCACCGCGTCACCGCTCGCGGCGGCACCGGCCTTGGCCCCACCCGCACGCTTCTTGGGCTTCTTGGCGCCCCCGGCGACCGGCGCCGAAGAAGACACCCCGAGCCCCGCGGGCAGTGACACCTCGAGCCGCTTTCCGCCGACCTCGACGACGACGGTCTCGCGCTCCGAGGTCTCGGAGACATCCGGTGCGGACCCCGAGTACGGCGCGATCTGGTTGTCGAAGTCGGTCTCGATCCACCGCGTGTGGACGCTGAACGCCTCGTTCGGGTCGGCCGGCGCGAACGCCGGGTCCCGCACGACGACGCGGTGGAACGGCAGCACTGTTGCGATGCCGTCGACCACCATCTCGTCCAGCGCACGCCGCGAGCGCTCCAGCGCCTCCTGCCGGGTGGCGCCGGTGACGATCAGCTTGGCGAGGAGCGAGTCGAAGTTGCCGCCGATCACCGAGCCGGGCTCGACGCCGGTGTCGACGCGGATGCCGGGCCCGGTCGGCAGCACGAACGCGTTCACCGCGCCGGGAGCCGGGAGGAAGTTGCGGCCGGGGTCCTCGCCGTTGATCCGGAACTCGAACGAGTGGCCGCGCGGCGCCGGGTCCTCGGTGAACCGCAGCGGCTCTCCGTCGGCGATCCGGAACTGCTCGCGCACCAGGTCGACGCCTGCGGTCTCCTCGCTGACCGGGTGCTCCACCTGCAGTCGCGTGTTGACCTCGAGGAAGCTGATCGTGCCGTCCTTGCCGACCAGGAACTCGACCGTGCCGGCGCCGTGGTACCCGGCGGCCTTGCAGATCGCCTTGGCGGCGTCGTGGATCGAGGCCCGCTGCGAATCCGAGAGGAACGGCGCCGGGGCCTCTTCGACCAGCTTCTGGTGACGCCGCTGCAGCGAGCAGTCGCGGGTGCCGACGACCACCACGTTGCCGTGCTGGTCGGCCAGGACCTGGGCCTCGACGTGCCGCGGCTGGTCGAGGTACCGCTCGACGAAGCACTCGCCGCGGCCGAACGCCGACTCGGCCTCGCGGACCGCGGACGCGAACAGTTCGGGGATCTCCTCCAGCGTGCGGGCCACCTTCAGGCCGCGACCGCCACCGCCGAACGCGGCCTTGATCGCGACCGGGAGCCCGTGCTCCTTCGCGAACTCGACGACCTCGTCGGCGCCGGCGACCGGGTCCTTGGTGCCGGGCACCAGCGGCGCACCGGCCGCGGTGGCGATGTGGCGGGCCTCGACCTTGTCGCCGAGCGCCGTGATCGCGTCCGGCGTCGGCCCGATCCAGGTGAGACCGGCATCGATCACGGCCTGCGCGAACGAAGCGTTCTCCGAGAGGAATCCGTAGCCCGGGTGGACGGCGTCCGCCCCGGACTGCTTCGCGACGTCGATCAGCTTGTCGATGCGCAGGTAGGAGTCGCCGGGGGTGTCACCGCCCAGCGCGTACGCCTCGTCGGCCAGGCGCGCGTGCAGCGCGTCCCGGTCGGAGTCGGCGTAGACGGCGACGCTGGCCAGCCCAGCGTCGCGGCAAGCGCGAACCACGCGGACCGCGATCTCACCACGGTTGGCGATGAGGACCTTCTGCACGCTCGTCTCCCTCGTCGTCGCCCACGATGGCGGCTGGTGGTAGCCGGGTGTTGGGCAGTTTAGGGCTCTCCGGGCGGGTTCGGGCCGAGCGTGTGGAGGATCACCGAGCCACGTCCCGACTTGTCACGCCGGTTCCTACCCGCTGGTAATCATTGCGCACGACCGCGCAGGAAAGAGCGTGACGTTCGTCGCGTTTGTCTGACTCGGTTCAGAGGTCAGGGGTACGGCACCGGCTGGGTGCCGATCGGCAGCACCACCCGGTCGAGCGGGACGAACTTGAAGTTCTGCCGCGCAACGGTGCTGCCCTGGACGTTGTACCCGTCCTGGCAGATGAACAGGCCGGTCGGGAACGCCGTCCCCAGCGGGCGGCTGGTGGCCTCGATGCCGTCGGTGTCCTGGCAGCCATCGACCCCGCCGCTGTTCGCCACCCGGAACCGGCCCAGGTACTTGTTGTCCATCCGGCCGTAGACCGTGTAGTCGCTGCTGCCCTGCGAGGAGGCGTAGAGCCGGTCGCCGGCGATCGCCAGCCCTTCGACGTCGGCCTGGATGTGGCCCTCGCGCTCGGGCTTCGCGCCGTCGACGAGCGTCCGGGTGCGCCCGGCGTCCGGCTCGGCACCGTACCGCCAGAGGCCGACCTTCTCCTCACCGATGTAGAGCGCGCCGGACGCATCGTCCGCAACGCAGCCCTCCACCGCCCGGCCGAGGTTGAACAGCCGGACCGACTTCGCGGTGACCCTGGAGCCCCGCACGGTGAGCTCCCACTGCTCGACCCGGCCGGAGACCGCGTTCGGGAACGCGTAGAGCTTGTCGGTCTTCGGGGACCGGTACATGCACAGGCCGTGCGCGGTCACGGTGGTGGGCACGGTGGCGGCCGACCTCAGCCGACGCGTCTTCGGGTCGACGAGGTAGATCCGCAGGACGCCCTCGTCGGTGTCGTCGTCGGCCGCGACCACGACGTTGTCCCGCACGTCGACGTTGTTCGGGTAGACGTCCGGAATGCGCTGGAGCCGCTTGCCGGTGAGGTCGTAGGTCTCCAGCGCGCCCTTCTTGTCGGCGCCGATGACCATCGAGCGGGCGGCGTCGGCGGGGTCGAACCAGATCGCCGGGTCGTCGGCGGCGTCGCCGGAGTGGGCCACCGGCTCGGTCTCCACCGTCGCGCCCGCCGTGGCGACGGTGTTCTGGGCGGCCGCGCCCCGCGGCTCCGCCGGGACGCTGCTCGACACCACCGCTACGGCGACCACCGTCATCAACCCCGCCGCGATACGCATGCAGTAACGGTAACGAGACTCCCCGTGCGCGCCGCGAGTCCTCGCCGCCGCGTGTCGCGCCGATTTGCGGGAAACCGACCCCCGGCGCGCGACCGATAGCGATTTCCCACCGATCGGCACTCGTCGGCGATTGCTCCCGAAGCCCGGCGCTCACCCGGCCTTAGGCTGGGTCCAGTGACGCGTCTCGTCCGTACCCGGGCCACCTACCTCGTCTACGCGAGCCTCGGCTTCTACGGCTGGTACATCTACGGCTTCGGGCCAGTGGTCCCACTCCTCCGGGACGAGCAGGACACCAGCCGTGCGGTGGCGAGCGTGCACGGCACCGCGCTCGCGGTCGGCGCGCTCGCAGCCGGTGTCCTCTATCCGCTGCTGGCCCGCCGGATCGGCCGGATGCGGACGCTCTGGAGCTCGCTGGTCACCCTGGCGCTCGGGATCGTGGTGCTGGTCGCGGTCCCGTCGGCGCCGCCCGCCACGATCGCCGCCACGCTGTTCTGCGGGATTGCCGGATCCGTGCTGGTGAACGTCGCCGCTCCGGCGCTGCTCGACGTGCATGGCCCGGAGCTTTCAGGGGCCGCCCTCGCGGAGGGCAACGCGATCGCGACCGGTACCGGTCTGGTCGCTCCGCTGGCGGTCGGGCTCTCCATCGACCTGGGTTACGGCTGGCGGCCCGCGCTCGTCGTGGCGAGCGTCCTCGCGGGGGCGATCGTGGTCGTCGCCAGGCTCACCCGTGCGCGTCCGCGTCCGGTTCCCGTTGGCCATCCGGACGCCCGGCAGCAGCCGAATCCCGGGCAGCCGGCCGCTCCGGAGCTAGCCGCGACGGGGCGGACCGAGACGTGGCGGACCGAGACGGGGCGGACCGAGATGGGGCCGACCGAGACCGGGCCGACCGAAACCGGGCCGGCGGCCGTGCCGGGGCCGGCGCGGCGGGCGATGCCGCGGCGGTACTGGATCGCGTGGGGCGTCACGCTCTGCTGCATCGCGGCCGAGTTCGCGACCACGCTGTGGGCGTCCGACGTGGTGCGGAGCCGCACCGGAGCGAGCGCGGCGCTGGCCACCGCCGCCGTCACGGCGGTGGTCGGCGGGATGTGCGCGGGCCGGATCGTCGGTGCCGCGCTCGCCGCCCGTTACCCGGGATCGGTGCTGCTCTTGCCGGCGCTGGCGGTCGCGCTGGCCGGCACCGGCGTGTTCTGGCTGGCGACGGGGCCGGTCCTAGCGGTGATCGGCCTCGCGTTCTGCGGGCTGGGCCTGGGGCCGCTGTTCCCGCTCGCGCTGGACCTGGCGCTGCAGGCCTCGGAGGGGCAGTCCGACCGGGCGGCCGGCTACTCGTCGTACGCGGCCGGCCTGGCGATCGGCGGCGGGCCGTTCGTCCTCGGTGCGGTCGCCGACCACGTCGGCCCGCACGGCGCCTTCCTCGTGGTGCCCGCGCTGTTCTTGGTGGCCGTGGTCGGCGTCCTCGCGGTGCGCCGGACCGCCGCCCCGGTGCTCAGTCCCACAGCTCCACGGCGCTGACGTCGAGCCGGGCCAGCAAGCGGCGGAACAGCGGCAGCGACAGCCCGATCACGTTGCTGTGGTCGCCGTCGATGCCGTCGATGAACAGCGAGCCGCGTCCGTCGATCGTGAACGCCCCCGCCACCACCAGCGGCTCGCCGGTCGCCACGTACGCGGCGACCTCCTCCTCGCTGGGCGTGCCGAACCGGACCGCGGTGGCCGCCACCGCCGAGCTCTCCCGGCCGGTGGCCAGGTCGATGACGCAGTGGCCGGTCTGCAGGATTCCGGTGCGGCCCGCCATCAGCTGCCAGCGCGTCACCGCGTCGGCGGCGTCCTTCGGTTTGCCGTAGGCCACGCCGTCCAGCTCCAGCACGGAATCGCAGCCGACGACGACCGGCGGATCGTCGTCCGCCGTGCCGTTGCTGGAGAGAGAAGACACGACGGCGCGGCACTTGCGGCGCGCGAGCTCCAGGCAGATCTCGGCCGGTGTGCCGGTCATGCCGGACTCGTCGACGCCGGACACGATGACGTCCGGCGAGAAGCCGGCCGCGCGCAGCAGCGCGAGCCGAGCCGGCGACTGGGACGCCAGGACCAGGCGGCGCTTGCTCACGGCGCCAGCGTTTTCGTCAGTACCAGGGCCACGTCGGTCTCCCATAAGTCCTCCAGCTCCAGCACGGGCGCGTAGCCGCGGCCACGCCAGAACTGTCGGGTGGGCTCGTACGTGTGGGAGAACGCCGACGTGATCGCCGAGATGTTCTGGAAGCCCTGGGTGGCGAGCAGCCGCTCCAGCCTGGTCAGCAGCGTGGTGCCCACGCCCCGGTGGCGCAGCGCGGAGTGCACGGCCATCCAGGTGATCTCCGCGGCCTTGTCGCCGTGGCGCTTCCAGGTGAGGAACGCCAGGACGTCGCCGCCGGGTCCGATCGCGACCAAACCGCCCTGGGTGCCGAGGTCGCGGGCGGCCTGGGCGATGCTGCGGCCACCCGGCGCCGGCTCGTCCTCGTCGTCGGGCATTCCGTGCCGACCGCGGCGCGGACGCACGGGGTGCACCCCGGCGGACGGGTGCGGGGTCCGCGTGCCCCGGGACGCCGCCGACGCGGACACGTACGACTTCGGCCGGTGGGCGCCCACCTTCTCCGGCTCCGCGTTGGCCGGGCGGGCGCCGAGCGGATCGTCGGCGCCGTTGCCTGCGGCCGCGGTCTCGCCGTCTTCGGTGTTCTCGTTGGCCGGGCTGTCGCTGACCGCGAAGAAGCGCGGCAACGACGCGATGACGCGGAGGCAGCCCTCGACGTCGTCGCGTCGCAGTGGTCGGATCGTCAGGCTCATCGCGGGAGCCCGGAGGCACGCCATGCCCCCGGGCCCGCGCTCAGCGGGGCACCGATCCGTGCTTCCTGTCTGTTCCACAGATCACGCGGCCGCGGCGGCGCGGGAGCGACCGCCGCCGACCGCGCCGCGAGCACACCGACCAACGCGGCGAGCTCTTCGGCAGTGGGTGTGCCCCGAAGGACCCGGAGTACGGGCTCGCTGCCGGCCCCGGAGTCCGGGCTCGGCGCGGCGTCCTTGGTGGTCATCACGTCCCCATCGTCCGTTGCGGAGCTACCGCGCGGCAAGTTCTGAGCGCACGGCGTTACAGCGGGATGTTTCCGTGCTTCTTGGGGGGCAGCGTGTCCCGCTTCCCGCGCAGCATACGCAGTGCCCTGGCGATCTGGACGCGGGTCTGGGACGGCCGGATGATCTGGTCGACGTAACCGCGTTCCGCTGCGATGTAGGGGTTGAGGAGCGTGTCCTCGTACTCCGCGATCAGCTCCTGGCGGCGGGTCGCCTGCGCCTCCGGGTCGGTGATCCCGGACAGCTCCCGGCGGTAGACGATGTTCGCCGCGCCCTGGGCGCCCATGACCGCGATCTGCGCCGTTGGCCAGGCGAGGTTGAGGTCGGCGCGCAGGTGCTTGGAGCCCATCACGTCGTAAGCGCCGCCGAAGGCCTTACGGGTGATCAGCGTGACCTTCGGCACGGTGGCCTCGGTGTAGGCGTAGATCAACTTGGCGCCGCGGCGGATGATGCCGTCCCACTCCTGGCCGGTGCCGGGCAGGAAGCCGGGGACGTCGACGAGCGTGATGACCGGGATGTTGAACGCGTCGCAGAAGCGCACGAACCGCGCGGCCTTCTCCGAGGCGTCGATGTCGAGCGTGCCGGCGAACTGCATCGGCTGGTTCGCGACGATGCCGACCGGACGCCCCTCGACCCGGCCGAAGCCGACCAGGAGGTTCGGCGCGAACAGGGCCTGCACCTCGAGGAACTCGGCGTCGTCGACGATCGCCTCGATCACCCGGTGCATGTCGTACGGCTGGTTCGCCGAGTCCGGGATGAACGTGTCGAGCGCGAGGTCGGAGTCGGTGAGCTCCTCGGTCGTGTCGCTCTCGTAGATCGCCGGCTCGTCGAGGTTGTTGCTCGGCAGGTACGAGAGCAGCGCCTTGACGTACTCCAGGGCGTCGTCCTCGTCGGCGGCCATGTGGTGCGCGTTGCCGGACTTGGTGTTGTGTGTCCGGGCGCCACCGAGGTCCTCGAACGAAACCTCTTCACCGGTGACGGTCTTGATCACGTCCGGGCCGGTGATGAACATGTGCGAGGTCTGGTCGACCATGATGACGAAGTCGGTCAGCGCGGGCCCGTAGACGTGGCCGCCGGCGGCCGACCCCATGATCAGCGAGATCTGCGGAATGACGCCGGACGCCAGCACGTGTCGCTGGAAGATCTCGCCGTAGAGGCCGAGCGAGACGACACCCTCCTGGATGCGCGCCCCGCCGCCCTCGTTGATGCCGATGATCGGGCAGCCGGTCTTCATCGCGAGGTCCTGGACCTTGACGATCTTCTCGCCGTAGACCTCACCGAGGCTGCCGCCGAACACCGTGGCGTCCTGGCTGAACACGCAGACCTGGCGGCCGTCGATCGTGCCGTAGCCGGTGATCACCCCGTCGCCGTAGGGACGGTTCTTCTCCAGCCCGAAGTTCGTGGAGCGGTGCCGGGCGAACTCGTCCAGTTCGACGAACGAGCCCTCGTCGAGAAGCGCCTCGATCCGCTCGCGGGCGGTCTTCTTGCCCTTGGCGTGCTGCTTCTCGACCGCGCGAGCCGACCCCGCATGGACCGCCTCGTCCACCCGTCGTTCCAGGTCGGCGAGCTTGCCGGCCGTGGTGTGGATGTCCGGACCATCGATCGGGTCGGACGACTGGGTGGCTTCGAGAGTCATCGTTGATTGCCCTCCTCCGCAGCGGCGCGACCGCAGCCTAAGGCAGTTTCCTGGGTCCTTGGACGAACTGGGTCGCGTCTCACACGCCTCGCTGTCGCGAGGCCCCACGCAGACGTCGTCCGGCGTCGGCGGAGATCGGCCCGCATACGTGCACTTTGTATTTTGGCCGATCTCCGCTGCCGTCGGACGACGTCTGGGCGGGTCCGCAGCAGAGCAGGGGCGTGTGAGGCGTGGCCCTGGGCGTGGATCACTCTTTACGGTGCCTCGTGTGGAGCTGAGACGACAGGCACTGAATCGGAACAGCGTGTGGGAACGGATCCGGGATCCGTTCTGGGTGGACCTGGAGGTCCGGGAGCGGACCGGGTCGACGAACGTCGACCTGGCCGCCGCCGCGGTCGCCGGGGCGCCGGAGGGAACCGTGCTCGTTGCCGAGGCGCAGGACGCCGGGCGCGGACGGATCGGGCGGAGCTGGGTCTCTCCGCCCGGCGCCGGGCTGACGTTCTCCGTGCTGCTGCGCCCGACGGCGGTGCCGCGGGAGCGATGGGGCTGGCTGCCGCTGCTGGCCGGGGTGGCGCTGGCCTCGGTGCTCGGCGACGTCGACGCGCGGGTGAAGTGGCCGAACGACCTGCTGGTGGGTGCGCGTCGGCAGAAGGCGGCCGGCATCCTCGCCGAGGTGGCCGGTGACGCGGTGGTGCTGGGGATCGGGCTGAACGTGACGCTCACCGCCGACGAGTTGCCACCCGACCGGCCGGACACGACGTCGCTGGCGCTGGCCGGTGCGCGCGTCACCGACCGGGGCGAGTTGCTGGCCCAGGTGCTCGATGCGCTGGCCGGCGAGTACGCGTCCTGGTGTGCGGCCGGCGGTGACGCGGCGGCGTCGGGGTTGCAGGACGCCTACCGGCAGCGCTGCGACACGCTCGGCCGCGACGTGCGGGTGGACGTCCCGGGCGGTGCCCCGCTGCACGGCCGGGCGGTGGAGGTCGACGCGGAGGGGCGCCTGGTCGTGGAGACGGCGAACGGCGTGCACTCCGTGGCCGCCGGCGACGTGGTGCACGTTCGCCCGTCCTGACGCGTCAGGAGGCTCGTACGTGGCCGATCTTGGAGGGTCGGCTCTCCCGGCCCGCCGAGACCGCGGTCACGTAGTAGTCGTACTCGTGGCCGGGCACCATCCCGTCCGTGCCCCAGGTCGCCTCCCGGGAGCCGGACCCGACCCGCTTGAACTTCCCACCCGCCGTGGAGTCCCGGAGGTACACCCGGTACTCGCTGACCTGTGGCATCCGCTGCCAGGCCAGCAGCAGCCCACCGTTCTGGGCCAGCGCCTCGACCTTCTTCGGCGCCTCCGGCACCGGCGGTCCCGGGACCGAGCCGTAGACCCGGCCGAACGCGAACGTGTTCGCCAGCCGGTTCACGAACCGGCTGGCGATGAGGTACTCGCCGGCCTGGGTCGGGTGCGTCCCGTCGAACGTGTGGACGTCGCGGTCCCAGCCGGTCCGCAGGTCGACGATGCTCACCAGCGAGTCGCTGGTCGTCCGGGCCGCGGCCACCCCGGCCAATCGGATCGCCAGCTCCGCCATCACGCTCAGCGGGACGTCCTGGTGGCCGTCCGGCTGCGCCAGCAGGATCTGCACGTCCGGGTCGGCGGCCTGGGCGGCGGCGACGATCCGGTCGAGGCTCGCGGCGGCGTCCGCGGCCGTGCTCCCGTGCAGTGGATGCGTGTCGTTCGTGCCGAGGTCGATCAGCACGAGGTCCGGCTGAACCTTTCGCATCAACGACGGCACCCGCTCCTCGACGGTGTCCGCGGTGACGCCGGCCTGCGAGTCGTGGCGGCTGCCCCACTCGTCGTGCGGTACCGCGTAGTCCCCGGTCCAGGTCTCGGTCTTGGTGCCGACCCAGTTCGGGCGGGACGCCGGCTGGAGCTTCTGCCAGGCCCAGTACCGCCAGGTGTGGTCGCCGATCGCGCCCGAGGTGATGCTGTCGCCGAGCGTCATGATGCGGGCGCCCTCGGAGGGCAGGCAGGGGAAGCTCGCCGTCGCCTCGCTGAACCAGCGCCGGCAGCCCGACCCGTCGAACGCCCACCCGCGGTCGGCGCTCACCAGCTCCTCCACGTCCGGTCCGTACGACGCGACGGTTCCGCGAGCGCAGTCGGCCGGATCGGATCCGGAGTCGCCGGCGCAGTCGCCCACCGTGCGCCGCGCGATCGTCAGCGTGGCGCCGATCGGCGCTGCTCGCCCGGCGGGGACCTCCGCGGTCACCGTGTAGTCGCGCCCGGCCGTGAACTCCGCAGGCTTCAACGCGCCGATCCGCACGAGCGTCTCGGTGCACGTCTGCCCCTCGTCGACCGCCACGTACGGCACGGCCTTCTTCGGCAGGCCTTCGACGCTCGGCGCGGCCTCACCGTCCGTCGGGGCGGCGCTCCAGCCGGAGGCGGCTCCGCACGGACCGACCGTTCGCACGGTCAGCCGTAGCTCCAGGCCGTGGCCGTCCAGTCGCTCGATCGCATCCTCGGTACGGAACCGGAAGCCGATCTCGATGCGCTGTGACCCACCGCGCTTCGTCATCGCGAGCCGGCCGGACTCCGGGGCCCACGGCGCCCCGCCGTCGGTGGCGAACCCGTACCGCCGGGCGGCCGGTTCGCCCGGCTTCGGCGGCTCGTCGCGCAGCGTCCGGACCAGCAGTGTCGTGGTGACGCCAAGGATCAGGGCAACGGCCACGACCAGCGCGACCACCCACCGACGTCGGCGACGCCGGACGTCCGGCTGACCTGAACCCGAACGTCGTACTAATACCGCGCGCATTCGTCTCCCCAGATGCACCGCTGTGAACACGGTAAGGGGAGGATGCGCCGAGAGGAGAACTTCCAGGTGTTTTGCCCGCTGGAACCGCTAGGTCACCCGAAGTGATCACCGCAGGCCGAGGAAGGTACTGATCGCGGTGAGCGCGGTCCGGTAGGTCGCGGTCGCGGTGGCCTCGTCGGGGTAGTGACCAGCGAGTTCGAAGCTCACGACGCCATGCGCGGCCGCCCAGAGCAGATTCGTCGGATCCACCAGATCGGCGTCCACCCCGTCCGGAGCCCGTGACCCGACATCCGGGCGGGCGGCGCGGAGTGCCGCCACCGCGTCGCCGAGGACGTCGAACGCCCGCTTCGATTCGGCGACCGCCTCCGGCGAGGGGGTGAACCCGGGGATCACCT
Organism: Cryptosporangium minutisporangium; assembly: GCF_039536245.1. Lineage (NCBI taxonomy): Bacteria > Bacillati > Actinomycetota > Actinomycetes > Cryptosporangiales > Cryptosporangiaceae > Cryptosporangium > Cryptosporangium minutisporangium. Next base: position 83,921 of record NZ_BAAAYN010000036.1, read on the forward strand.
GGCCGAACATGACGCCGTAGTAGGCACGTTCGGCCAGAGCGTTCTCCCGGTACGCCCGTCCGGTAGCGGCCAGCCGCTCCCCGGGGTCGTCACCGGCGAAGGCGACCGCGTCCACCAGCCGCTGCCGCAGCCGCGCGAACCCTTCCCGGTAGAGAGCCTCGGCGAGGCCCTCCTTCCCGCCGAACATCGTGTAGAGCACCGTCGTCGAGCAGCCGATGTCGCCGGCGATCCGCCGCATCGTGAGCGCCTGTGGGCCCTCGCTGACCAGCAGAGCACTCGCCGCGTCCAGCACCGTGCGGCGCAGTGCGTCCTGCCCAGCCGCCTGCGCCCGCCGGTACGGCGTCTCGGTCGCTGGACTCGCTGGACTCGCTGGGGGCGCTGGGGGCTTCGTCACCGGGGGGCAGCCGCGGCCAGGTGACGGGTCGCCTCGTCCCAGCTCAGCTTCGGCTCGGCGGTGTCCCAGAACACGAACTTCGAACGCTTCATGGACGCATGATGCCGCCGCATGGCTGATCGGTGGGGCTCGGTCCGGACGAATGCGTCGATCGCGGCTCGATCACGCCAGCTGCTGAGCGTCCGGAACCGTCCGCGCAGCGGATGGGCCTCCAGCGACACTCCGAGCGCGCCGTCTGCACGCACCGTCTGCCGGTAGATGCGCACCGAGTCGAGGAAGAAGCGGGGAACGTGCCGGAGCGAGGTCAGCTCGAACTCCGACGCCATCGCGAGCGCCGGCCCGGTTGCTGATTTCGCCTCGGCCGCGGGGGTCCAGGGGATCGTGGGCACGAGGTTCCTCCTAGGGGAGAGGACGGTGGAGGGGGACACCGGCGTCGGCGAGTTCGCCCGCGAGCCGGAAGTACTCGTCGCCGAAGGGGTCGATGCCGCGCTGGGGCATCGCGCCTCGCCGGAGTGCGACGTTGTGCGGAGCGGCGGCCGCGGCGGCGGTGAAGTGCCGCTCGGCGGCGTCCGGATGACCGGCGGCGGCGAGCCACGTGGCCAGCCGGGTCTCCGCCCGGGCGCGCTGGTCGTCGTCGGAGGGCAGGCGCAGGTGTTCGCGGACCTCGGCCGGGGTGAGGCCGGGGTCGTCGTCGGTGACCCAGCGACGCAGCGCCTCGCCGGAGGCCTCCGCGCTCAGGTGGTTCCAGTCCCGGAAGCGATCGGTGGCGGTCTGGGAGTCCTGCGGCCGGACGATCCGGCCGTCCTCGTCCAGCCAGACCACGGTCGGGACGTTCACGACGTCGAACGCGTCCGCGGCCACGCCGTCGACGTCGACCAGGGCGGGGTGGGTCGTGCCCGCCTCGGCGTGCCACGGCGCGGCGGCCGCGACGTCGTTGTCGAGCGCGATCGTCACCACGGTGAAGCCCGCAGACGCCAGCGCGGCATGCCGTTCCTGCCAGGCGCCGAGGTCGTAGCGGCACCCGCACCAGGACGCCCAGAAGACCAGCGCGACCTTCGACCCGCGGAAGCTGCTCAGCGGAATCGGCTCGCCGGAGAGCGTCGGAAGCGTCACGTCGGGGGCGATCGCGCCGGTCAGGTCGCGGCGGCGTGCGGCGGCGTCCGGAACTGCTGCGAGCGTGCGCGTCTCCGGCTCGAGCGCGGTGACCAGCCCGGCGAGTGCCGCGAACCCGACGACGTCGAGACCGTCGTCGGTCTCCAGGTCGGCGGTACGGAAATGGGGGATGCACGCGTCGCCGCGGCACCAGCCGGGTGCCGACCGGTGCCAACCGAAGACGTCCTGCGCGGGGTCGGCCCGCAGGGTGCCGGAGCTGTCGACGTGCGCGCGGAGGGTCGAGCCAGCGGTGCCGTCGAGAAGGGTCCAGATCTCCATGTCTGAAACAATAACAGCGTTACAGCAAAGCGACAACGTTCTTGCTCGGTCGGGCGGAGGTGCTCGATCGAACGACTCAGACGGTCGGTGCCCCAGCCGATGAGGAGATGCGACGCGTGATCACGATCACGGCTCTCTGCTACCGCAGCGCAACTCGAGGAGCTCAGGAATGGCCGAGACGTCCGTCGGAGCGCGCCGCTCGAGCGGCTTCGCCTTCAGACACCTTCCGGTCGCGTGGAAGTTGCGAACGCTGGCCGCGCTGATGTGCGTGCTCCTGCTGGCCGTCGGCCTGGTCGGCGTATATCAGCTCGGCCAGGCCCAGAACCGACTGAAATCTCTCTACAACGAGAACTTGCACAAGGTGCAGCTGATCACCACCGTGGAGGCGCGGGTCTCGGACGTTCGGCGCGAGCTTCTCAACCTCGCTGTCGCCCAAACGCCGGCGGAGAACCAGGCGGCGAGAGTCACCGTCGAGGGCGCGATCGACAATGCCCACACGGCGTGGGAGACGTTCGCGGCGACCTCCGCCGTCGGAACGGGCGCGCAGTTGCGGGCTGATTTTGCCGAAGCCTGGGCCGCGTACGAGAAAGCGCTGACCGAGCGGGCGATCCCGCTCGCTGCGAACAACCAGTACACCGAGTTTCTCGCCTACCGGAAGGCGACCACGAACCCGTTGGCGAACTCGCTCATCGCCACGCTGGACAAACTCGCCGCGCTGCAGGACACGGATGCGAAAGCCACTCTCCAGGAGTCCACGGATGCCTATGCGGCGGCTCGGGTGCTGACGATCGGGCTGATCGTGGTCGCCCTGATCCTCTTGTTCGTCGTCGTCCAGCTGATCACCCGATCGATAGCGAAACCGCTCCGGGAGACCGTCAAGGTCCTGGGCGGCCTGGCCGAAGGACGGCTCGACCAACGGCTCGCGGTCAACAGCCGGGACGAGGTCGGCCAGATGGGTTCCGCGCTGAACACCGCGATGGAGAAGCTGTCCGAGACGGTCGGCACGGTGATCGAGTCCACCGACCAGCTCACCAGCGCGTCCAATCAGATCAGCGGGGCGTCGCAGTCGCTGTCGCAGGCAGCCACCGAGCAGGCGGCGAGCGTGGAGGAGACGACCGCGAGCATCGAGCAGATGGGCGCGGGCATCACCCAGAACAGCGAGAATGCCGGCGTCACCGAGGGCATCGCGACGAAGGCCGCTGCGGACGCCACCGAGGGCGGCAGCGCCGTGCTGCAGACCGTCGACGCGATGAAGCAGATCGCCAGCAAGATCTCGATCATCGACGACATCGCGTTCCAGACGAACATGCTGGCGCTGAACGCGACGATCGAGGCGGCACGGGCCGGCGAGCACGGCAAGGGGTTCGCGGTCGTGGCGACCGAGGTCGGCAAGCTCGCCGAGCGCAGCCAGGTCGCCGCGGCGGAGATCAGCGAATTGGCGTCGGGCAGCGTGCATACCGCCGAGCGCGCCGGTCAGCTCCTCCAGGACATCCTGCCGAACATCACCCGGACGTCCGACCTGGTGCAGGAGATCGCCGCGGCCAGCAGCGAGCAGTCCTCCGGCGTCCGCCAGATCGACACCGCGATGAACCAGATCAGCAAGATCACCCAGCAGAACGCGTCCTCCAGTGAGGAACTGGCTGCGACCGCCGAGGAGATGTCGGCGCAGACCGCGCAGCTGCAAGAGGTCATGGGCTTCTTCACGATGTCGAACACCCGCCGCCGTGCGCCCGCGCTGGCCTACAGCGGGACGTATGGAGGGAACAGCGGTGGTGGCGGGAAGCGGCCCACCGCCACCGGGACGGCTCGGGTGACCCCGGCCGGAGCGCTGCCGGTCGGATCCCGGAGCGGCGGCGGCGACGTCGGGGGCGAGATCGACGACAGCAAGTTCGACCGCTTCTAGAACCAGCCGGTCCTCCCGTGGCCCCGGGAGGACCGGCCTCGAGCCGGCACCGGTGATTCAGAGGGGGAGACAGCGGTGAGCAGCACGTCCATGGCGCAGCAGCCCAACACTCGTAGCGAAATGAGCGCCGCGGAGTCCGACCGCTACCTGAGATTCACGCTGAACGGCGAGCTGTACGCACTCAACATCTTCAACGTCACGGAGATCCTCGAGCACCGCCAGCTGACGCCGGTGCCGATGATGCCCGACTTCATCCGCGGCGTGATCAACCTCCGTGGACGAGTGGTTCCGGTCATCGACTTGGCGATCCGATTCGGCCGCGGCGTCACCGCGATCGCGCGTCGCACCTGCATCATCATCGTCCGGATCCCGAATCCGTCGGCCGCGGAGGCGTCGGCAGACGACGGGGAGCCCGCCAACGAGGGAACCCAGGACATCGGGATTCTGGTCGACGTCGTGAACAAGGTCGTGCGCCTCGCGCCCGACGAGATCGAGCCCGCACCGGCGTTCGGGGCGGGTATCCGCGCCGACTACATCAGCGGCATGGCCAAACGCGACGACGACTTCGTCATCGTGCTCGACGTCAGCCGGGTGCTCTCGATCAGCGACATGGTGAGCCTGCAGAGCGCGACCACCGATCCGGTCGCCGCCGAGGCCGCGGCCCGGAGCGCCCGGACGTCATGACACTGACCGCTCCTCACCCTAAGCCGATCACCCGCGAAGAGTTCCAGCAGATCAGCGATCTGCTGGTGCGGCGTACCGGCATTCGTCTGACGCCCGGCAAAGAGTCGCTGGTCATGGGCCGACTGGACAAGCGGCTGCGGCAGTTGGGGATCACCACTTACCGGGAGTACTTCGACCTGTTGCAACGGCCGGAGGAGCCGGAGCTCCATCAGGCGATCGACTTGCTGACCACCAACGAGACGTTCTTCTTCCGCGAGCCGCGGCACTTCGACTACCTCCGTGAGGTGATCCTGCCCGCGCATCCGGCCCATCGCCCGTTCCGGCTGTGGAGCGCGGCCAGCTCCAGCGGCGAGGAGGCCTACACAGCCGCGATGGTGCTCGCCGACGCGCTGCCGACCACCCCGTGGGAGGTCGTGGGTACGGACGTGTCCGCCCGGGTGGTGGCCAGTGCGCAGCGGGGCCTCTACCCGATCAAGGCCGCGGAGCGGATCCCGCTGCCGCTGCTGCGCCGGTACTGCCGGAAGGGCCGGGAGGAGTACGACGGTCTGATGGCGATCGCCCCGGAGATCCGCGTGCGTACGACGTTCGTGCGCGCCAACCTGATGGACAACCTGCAGGGGCTCGGCCGGTTCGACGTCATCTTCCTGCGCAACGTGATGATCTACTTCGGTGCCGATACGAAGGTCGCCCTGGTCGAGCGGTTGGAGGAGATGCTCCAGCCCGGAGGGCACCTGATCGTCAGCCTGTCCGAGACCCTGAAGGGCATCACATCCCGGCTCACGATGGTGGAGCCGTCCGTCTACTGCCGTACCGGAGCGGACGGTGTTTGAGGCCGGCGACGTGATCCTCCACCCCGGCGACTTCTGCTTCGCGTCGGCGGGAACGCGGATCCGGACGCTGCTCGGCTCCTGCGTCTCGATCTCGATGTGGCACCCGCGGCGGCGCATCGGCGGAATGTGTCACTACATGATTCCGCGCCGCCGTCGCCCCGCGGACGCCGGGCACGAACTGAACGGTCGCTACGCCGACGAGGCGATCGAGCTGTTCCTCCGCGAGCTGTCCCGGACCCGCACGATGCCACACGAGTACCAGGTGAAGATGTTCGGCGGTGGTAACCAGTTCCCGGCTGCTCGCCGCGCGCTAGACATCCCGCGGCAGAACATCGAGATCGGGCTGGAGCTGCTGGAACAGCACGGCTTCGAGCTGACCGCCACGCACCTGGGCGGCACCGGGGCGCGGCACATCGTGTTCGACCTGTCCGACGGCGGAGTCTGGATGAAACACACCGGGCAGACCGTGGCGGACCAGGCGGCCGCAGAAGCCGAGCAGCGGGCGGAGCAGTCCGCATGAGCATCGGGGTGCTGATCGTCGACGACTCGGCCGTGGTGCGGCAGGCGCTGTCGGCGCGACTGACCAGCAGCGGTGACATCGAAGTGATCGGCGTGGCCGCCGACCCGATCTTCGCGATGGAGCGGATGAACCGCGCCTGGCCGGACGTGGTCGTCCTGGACATCGAGATGCCCAGGATGGACGGCATCACGTTCCTGAAGAAGATCATGACGACGCGTCCGACGCCGGTCGTCATCTGCTCGACGATGACGGCGCGCGGCGCGGAGACCACGATGGAGGCGCTCGCCGCCGGGGCGGTCAGCGTCATTCCGAAACCGACCAGCGGTCTCCGGCAGTTCATCCAGGACGAGGGCGGCGACATCGTCGCGGCGGTGCGCGCGGCGGCGCGCAGCAACGTCCAGCGGGCACAGAACGCCGCCCGCACTCCGGTGCGGGTCGGCGCGACGCCAGTCTTCGACCGCGGGCCCTCCCTGACCACGACGACCGACCGGGTGGTCGCGATCGGCACGTCGACCGGCGGCACTCAGGCGCTGGAAGTGGTGCTCACCGCGCTGCCGCCCACCTCGTCGGGCATCGTCATCGTCCAGCACATGCCGGAGAAGTTCACCGCGGCGTTCGCGGCCCGGCTGGACGGGCTGTGTGAGCTGGAGGTGTCCGAGGCGGTCGACGGCGACCGAGTGCTGACCGGACGAGCGCTGGTCGCGCCGGGCGGTCGGCACATGGAGCTGCGTCGCGACGGCGCGCAGTACCGCGTCCGGGTCTTCGACGGCCCGCTGGTCAACCGGCATCGCCCGTCGGTCGACGTGCTGTTCCGGTCGGTCGCCAAGATGGCCGGGCGGAACGCGCTCGGCGTCATCATGACCGGCATGGGCGACGACGGCGCCCGTGGCCTGCTCGAGATGCGGCAGGCAGGAGCTCTCACGGTGGCCCAGGACGAGGCCACCAGCCTGGTGTACGGCATGCCGCACGAGGCCATGCGGCTCGGCGCGGCCGACCGTGAAGCGCCGCTGTCCGCGATACCCGAGGTGATCCGCAAATATGGCTGAGCTGCTCGTGGCACTGGTAACCCTCGTTGTCGGTCTCGGCGTCGGCTACGGCGTGGGCTCGCGGCGTGGTCGACCAGCCGACGGTGGTGTGCAGGCGAAGAGCGACGTCGTCGGCTACCACCGCAGCGTCGTCGACTTCACCGGAGCCGTCGCGCCGGTCTGGTCGGCGCAGGTCGACACCTCCCGGGTGCAGATGGAGACGGCGATCAGCGGCGTCACCGCCCAGTTCGCGGGAATCGTCGACAACCTCGACACGGTGCTCGACTCGTCCGCCGGCGTCCTGCACGGCGACTCGGGGGCCGTCTTCGATCGCAGCCGGGAACGCCTGGGCGAGGTGGTCAACACGCTCGAGGGCGCGGTGATGATGAAACGCCAGGCACTCGACGAGCTCCGCACGCTGGTCGAGCTCAACGACGAGCTCAAACGCATGGCTGCTGAGGTCACCGCGATCGCGTCCCAGACCCACCTGCTCGCGCTGAACGCCGCGATCGAGGCCGCCCGGGTCGGCGAGGCGGGCGCGGCGTTCGGCGTCGTCGCGCTGGAGGTCCGGCACCTCGCGGAGCGGTCGCTGGCCACCAGCAAACGGATCACCGACAAGGTGTCCGGTGTCGGCAGCGCGATCGAGTCGGTGATGGCCAGCGCGGAGGAGGGCGCCGAGCGCGAGGACCTCGCGGTCTCCCGGGCCAACGGCGACGTGAACGACGTGTTGGAAGACCTGCAGTCCGTGGTCACGGGGTTCCGGGAGTCGTCCGGTCAGCTGGAGTCCGCGGCGGTCGGCATCCGCGAGCAGATCGCGGCGTCGCTCGTCGCGCTGCAGTTCCAGGACCGGGTGTGCCAGGTGCTCGAACACCTCCGGGACAGCATCACTCAGCTGCCGACGGTGGTCGCGGACGCGCCTAAGGCCCCGACCGGTGAGCCGCTACCGCTGGATGCGAAGGGCCTGCTCGACGCGCTGGCCGCCGAGTACACGATGGAGGAGGAGCGTCTGGCACACGAGACCGGTGGGGCGGCGCGGCACCGCGAATCCGAGATCACGTTCTTCTGAGCGAGCCAATTTCTAGGGGGTAGGGCTCATGGCGAAGACGATTTTGATAGTCGACGACTCCGCGTCGGTGCGGCAGGTGGTCACGATCGCGCTGAAGGGTGCCGGCTACGACGTCATCGCAGGCGTCGACGGCAAGGACGCGCTCGCGAAGCTCAACGGCCAGCGCGTCCACCTGATCATCTCGGACGTCAACATGCCGAACATGGACGGCATCACGTTCGTCACCGAGGTCAAGAAATTGCCGGCCTACAAGTTCACGCCGGTGATCATGCTGACCACCGAGTCGCAGGAGGACAAGAAGAAGGCGGCGCAGGCGGCGGGCGCGAAGGCGTGGGTGACGAAGCCGTTCCAGCCGCCACAGATGCTCGCCGCCGTGTCGAAACTGATCGCGCCGTGACCCGTCTGGAACTGAACGACGAGCTGACGATCGTCACCGCTGCGGAGACGGTCGAGCGGCTGAAGCCCTACCTCGCCACCGGGACCAACCTCGAGCTGGACCTCTCCGCGGTCACGGACATCGACACCGCTGGGTTGCAGATCCTGCTGGTGGCGAAGCGGGAAGCCGAGCGGCTGGGGGCGACGGTCACGCTCGCCGGCACGAGCCCGATCGTGCGCAACCTCCTGGAATTCACCCGACTGACCCGCGAGCTGGAGCACTGATGAGCATGGACGACGAGTACGGTCACGCTCTCGACGTCTTCGTTACCGAAGCCCGTGACCTCGTACAAGACGTCGAAGATGGCTTTCTCCGCCTGGAGGGCAGCTCGGCCGGGTCCGAGACGGTCAACGCCCTGTTCCGGGCCGTGCACACGCTCAAGGGCTCGTCCGGGATGTTCGGGCTCGGGCACATCGTCGAGTTCACCCACGTCATCGAGACGATGCTCGACCTGGTGCGACGCGGAGAGCTGGCGGTGACACCCGAAATGGTGAGCGCGCTGCTGCCCTGCGGTGACCACATCCTCAACCTGGTGGAAGGCGTCGCGAGCGGGCGGTCACAGGCCACGCCGGAGGAGCAGAGCACCAGCGCGATGCTGCTGAGCAGGCTCGAACCGTTCCTGCCCGGCGCCGAGGCCGCGGCGGTGCCGGACGCGTCGGCCGCTCCGTCGTCCGAGCCGTCCGACTCCGAGCTGGACGACGACGAGCGGTCGTGGCACCTGAGCCTGCGCTTCGGCGAGGACAGCCTGCGCAACGGCATGGACCCGCTGGCGTTCCTGCGCTACCTGGCGACCGTCGGTACCGTCCTCGACCTCCAGGTCCGGTCCGACTCGCTGCCGCCGCTGGCCGAGCTGAACCCCGAGACGTGCTACCTCGGGTTCGAGGTCGACTACGTCACGACCGTGCCGAAGGCCGACATCGAGAGCATCTTCGAGTTCGTCCGCGAGGACAGCGACATCCGGATCACTCCCGCGGCCGAGCAGGTCGACTCGTACGTGAAGCTGATCGGGACGCTGCCGGAGAGCGACCGGATCGGCGACATCCTGATCCGCAGCGGGGCGGCGACCGAGCGGGAGATCGCCGACGCCATGCGCCTCCAGCAGGAGCGCTCCCGCAGCGCCAACGCGATCGTGCCGCTCGGCGAAATCCTGGTCGAGCAGAACATCGTTCCTCGCCAGGTCGTCGACGCCGCGCTCGGCAAGCAGCGCAAGGCCGGCGAGACCCGCGCCCAGCAGGACACCCAGACGCTCCGCGTGGACGCCGCCCGACTGGACCGGCTCATCGACCTGGTCGGCGAACTGGTCATCGCCCAGGCGAGTGCCGGGGTCGTGTGCATGACCGACGCGGGCGACCGGTCCGGCGTGGCGGAAGCGCAGAGCGAGGTCATGCGCCTGGTCGAGGAGGTGCGGGACAGCGCGCTCTCGCTACGGATGGTGCCGATCGGGACGACGTTCCGCCGGTTCGAGCGCGTCGTCCGGGACGTCAGCGTCGAACTGCAGAAGGAAGTCGGCCTGGTCGTGACCGGCGGGGACGCCGAGGTCGACAAGGCGCTGGTCGAGCGGATCGGTGACCCGCTCGTCCACCTGGTGCGCAACTCGCTGGATCACGGCATCGAGCCGCCGGCCGAGCGGCTGCGGCGGGGAAAGCCCGCCCGCGGCACGCTCCGCCTCAACGCGTTCCACGACGCCGGGAGCATCGTCATCGAGGTCGCCGACGACGGGCGCGGGCTCGACCGGGACAAGATCCTGGAACGGGCGATCGAGCGTGGGCTGGTCGAACCGGGCGCGGTGTTGACCGACGCCGAGGTCTACGAGCTGATCTTCGAGCCGGGCTTCTCGACGGCGGCGACCGTGTCGAACCTGTCCGGCCGGGGCGTGGGCATGGACGTGGTGCGCCGTAACGTCACGGCGCTGCGGGGCACGATCGAGGTCGAGACCTCGCTGGGCGTCGGAACCACGATGCGGATTCGGCTGCCGCTGACGCTCGCGATCATCGAGGGCTTCCTCGTCGGCGTGGGTTCGCGGTACTTCATCGTCCCGCTCGACCGGGTGACCGAGTGCGTGGAGCTGCCACCCGGCGCCATCGTTCCGGGCGTGGGGAGCCGGGACGTCATGGATCTGCGCGGTGAGGTGCTGCCCTTCATCCGGCTGCGGACGATGTTCGGCATCGACGGGCAGCCGGCGCGGCGGCAGAGCGTCGTCGTGGTCGAGCAGTCCGGTCAGCGGACGGGGCTGGTGGTGGACGCGCTGATGGGCGAGTTCCAGACCGTGATCAAGCCACTCGGGCCGCTGTTCTCGCGGGCGAAGTGCATCAGCGGCGCGACGATTCTCGGCAACGGCGAGGTGGCGCTCATTCTCGACGTCGGCCCGCTGGTTGTGGGTCAGACCGAACGTGAGCGCGTCCTGCACGCCGGCGCGACCGCGGTGGCTTAGCGTCCGCGTCCGGGTCGCGCTGAGCGGGCCGCCTCGCGGCCAGGACGGTGTCGAGGGTGAACACCACCAGCGCGAGCCACACCAGCCCGAACCCGGCCCAGCGCGCGGTCGGCATGTGCTCGCCGAGCACCGTGACGCCGAGCAGGAACTGCAGTGTCGGCGTCAGGTACTGCAGCACACCGATGGTCGCCAGCGGGATCCGGTTGGCGGCGGCGGCGAACGCCAGCAGCGGACCGGCGGTCAGCGCCCCGGACACGATCATCAGGACGGTGTGGCCGACGGAGACGTGCCCGAACTGGGCGTCCCCTTGCCACGCCAACCACAGCAGGTAGCCCAACGCGGGCAGCACCAGCACCAACGACTCGGTGGTGAGGCCTTCGACAGCCGGCGCCCCCGCGACCTTCTTGCAGAGCCCGTAGAGGCCGAAGCTCACCGCGAGCGTGACCGCGATCCAGGGCGGTCGCCCGTAGTCGACCGTGAGCACGACGACCGCCGCCGCGCCGATCGCCAACGCGATCCACTGTGTCCGGCGCAGACGCTCGGAGAGCAGGACGACCCCGAACAGCACCGAGATCAGCGGGTTGATGAAGTACCCCAGCGCGGTCTCGACGACGTGGTCGGAGTTGACGCCGTAGATGTAGGTGTACCAGTTGACCGCGATCAGGACGGCGCCGATCGTCAGCAGGCCCAGCGTCCGCGGCCCTGCCGTGCGGAACCAGCGCCAGCGCCGCAGGACCAGGATCAGTACGCCGACCGTGACCAGCGACCAGACGATGCGGTGGGCGAGGATCTCCAGCGCTCCGGCCGGTTTCAGGAGCTTGAAGTAGAGCGGGAACGCTCCCCAGGCCGTGTAGGCGGCCAGCCCGTAGAGCAGGCCTCGTCGCTGTTCAGTCACGTAGGCCCACGGTAATCGGTCAGGGTTGCATTAACCAACGGAAATCGTGCCGATCACCGCGGCCGGGCAGCCAACTCTTGGCTTGCCCGGTTCGGTGTCCGCGCCGAATTACGCCGAATCCGTCTGCACGGCTTGCGTGGAGACGGATTCGGCGT